>CAJUEG010000009.1 GCA_910584835.1 uncultured Oscillospiraceae bacterium
TTGATGCCGTAGGCGTTCAGCCTGCGGCATCTAAACTGTTCGGTTCTTTTGGCGCGGAAGGAGGGATTTGAACCCTCGCACGGTTTTACCCGCCTACTCCCTTAGCAGGGGAGCCCCTTCGGCCACTTGGGTACTTCCGCGTGTCGAAAACATCGAAACGATGAAATTGTAATCTGGCGGAGAGAGTGGGATTCGAACCCACGGCCCTTGCGGGTCACCGGTTTTCAAGACCGGCTCCTTAAACCACTCGGACATCTCTCCACAAAGAAAGCCGTCCAAACACAATGCGTATGATACCATACCGGGCGGGGTTTGTCAATGGGAAAGTTGCGTTGTGCCGGGTTGTGCCCGGGAAGACGGTGGAATTTTCCCTTGAATTCCCATCAGAACTGTGGTATTTTAAAAGCAGTGAACTTTTTTGGAGGGGACCCCATGAAGATTTCCACAAAGGGGCGGTATGCCCTTCGGCTGATGGTGGATATTGCCCAGCATGTGGACGACGGTCCGGTGTCCCTGCGGGATGCCGCCCGGCGGCAGCAGCTCAGCGACAAGTATCTGGAACAGATCGTCACCCCCCTGGCCCGTGCGGGGCTGGTGCGGTCCGTGCGGGGGGCCGGGGGAGGCTACCTGCTCACCCGGAAGCCGGAGGAATACTCTGTCGGGGACATCCTGCGCCCGCTGGAAGGGGACCTGGCCCCGGTGGAATGCGCCACCGACGGCGACTACTGCGAACACAGCTGCGACTGCGTGACGGTGGAGCTGTGGCAGGATATACACCGGGCGGTGTCCCAGGTGGTGGACCACACCACCCTGGCCGACCTGGTGGAGCGGCAGCAGGCCCGCCGGCATAAGAGCGAGCCCTCGGCCTGCCCCTGAATTCTGAACTATATTTTACGCGAGAGGAACGGCTGTATGGAAATCAACGGCGCGCAAGTGCAGGAAACCTATTATTATAAGGATATGGGCCTGTCTGAGGCCACCATGAAAGCCCTGGACAAGAAGGGCTTTGCCCAGGCCACCCCCATTCAGGGCGGGGCCATTCCCTATTTTATGGAGTGGAAGGACGTGGTGGCCAAGGCCCCCACCGGCACCGGCAAGACCTTCGCCTTCGGCATCCCCATGGTGGAGCACATCGACCCGGATTCCAGCGACGTCCAGGCCCTGATTCTGGCCCCCACCCGGGAGCTGGCCATCCAGATCCGGGACGAGCTGCGGGACCTGTGCGCCTTCCGGGAAGGGGTGCGCACGGTGTGCCTCTACGGGGGCCAGCCCATCGAAAAACAGCTCACCCAGCTCAAAAGCAAGCCTCAAATTGTGGTGGCCACCCCCGGGCGGCTGATGGACCACATGAAGCGGCGGACGGTCCGCCTGGACAAGGTGCAGACCGTGGTGCTGGACGAGGCGGATCGGATGCTGGACATGGGCTTCATCCAGGACGTCACCCGCATCCTGGACAAGATGCCAAACCGCCGCAACCTGGGGTTATTTTCCGCCACAATATCACGGGAAGTTATGGATATCTCCTGGGTATACCAGCGGGACCCGGCGGAAATCACCGTCCGCCCGGTGGAGGAGAACCGCCCGGACATTCAGCAGTACGCCATCGAGCTGACGGGCCGGGAGCAGAAGCTGGACACCATGGTGGCGCTGGTGGAGAACGGCGGCTACGACCGGGCCATTGCCTTCTGCAACACGAAAAATATGACCGACCGGCTGGCAGGGCTTTTGAAGATGCGGAACATCTCCTGTGAGGCCATCCACGGCGATATCCCCCAGCGGGAGCGGGAGCGCACCCTGCAAAGGTTTAAGGAGGGGAAGCTGCGGGTGCTGGTGGCCACCGACGTGGCCGCCCGGGGGCTGGATATCGATGATGTGGACGCGGTGTTCAATTACGATGTGCCGGACGAGCAGGAGTACTATATCCACCGTATCGGCCGCACGGGACGGGCGAGAAAGCACGGCGTGTCCTATACCCTGATGGCCTCCGTCACCGAATCCGTGAAAATGCGGGACATTGCCCGGAACACCAGGGCGGAAATACAGCTCCTGAAGTACGACAAGGACGGCTGCCTCATGCTGGTGGAACAGAACAATTAGGGGCGCACGGGGAGAGGGCTTCTGCTCGCTCCCCTTTACGCTTCATGGGGGGATCACGATGAATATCCGTGTTTTGGCCGTGGGCGATGTGGTTGGGGACGCCGGGGTGGACTTTCTGGCCCGGCACCTGCCTGCCCTGCGCAAGCTCCATGACGTCCGCTTCACCGTGGTGTGCGGGGAGAACGCCGCCTGCAACGGACTGCTGCCCGCCCAGGCGGAGGCCATCTTTGCCGCCGGGGCAGATGTGATAACAATGGGAAATCACACGTGGGATAAACAACAGATCGTTAAATATATGGAGGAGAATCCCTATATTATCCGGCCCGCCAATTACACCCGCCGGGCTCCGGGCCGGGGGTGGGGTGTGTTTGACGGCCCCCGGGGGCTGCGCATCCGGGTGGTGAACCTCATTGGCCGCACCGCCATGGATTGCAACTTTGACAACCCCTTCACCAGAATCGACGAGGTGCTGAGGGAGGAGCGGGCCGACCTGACCCTGGTGGATTTTCACGCCGAGGCCACCAGCGAGAAGGGGGCGATGGCCTGGTACCTGGACGGGCGGGCCCAGGCCCTGTGGGGCACCCACACCCACGTGCCCACCGCCGACTGTCAGGTGCTGCCCGGGGGGCTGGGGTTCTGCACCGACCTGGGCATGACCGGCCCCAGCCAGTCGGTGATCGGCATCCGCCCCGATCAGGCGGTCAATCGGTTTTTGGGCGGCCTGCCCCGCCGGTTCCAGCCCGCCGAGGGGCCCTGCAAGCTGGACGCGGTGCTCTTCGACATAGACGCCGGGACGAAGCGGTGCCTCAGCGTCCAGCGGGCGGATATCTCCTGACGGGGCGGCGGGCTTGCAGGGGCGCACATGGCGCGTGCGCACATCCCGGGAACTGTCCGTATATCCTGGCGGGCGGAGACCATCCGCCCCTGCCATAGGAATGGTGTGATCATTGATGAAACTGCTGCACGCTGCCGACCTTCATTTGGACTCCCCCCTGTCCGGCCTCTCTCCGGAAAAAAGCGCCCGGCGCCGGAGAGAGCTGCGGGAGGTCCCCGCCCGGCTGGCCCGGCTGGCCCGGGAGGAGGGGGTGGACCTGGCGCTCCTCCCCGGTGACCTGTTCGACGGGGTCCGGGTGTACCCCGAGACCGTCCGGGCGCTGAGCCAGGCCCTGGAGGAGATGGCGGTCCCGGTGTTCATCGCCCCGGGCAACCACGACCATTTTCATGAAAAGTCGCCTTACGCCGCCGCCTCTTGGCCTGACAATGTACATATCTTTACACAGCCTGATCTGCAGGCGGTGGAGCTGCCCCGGCTCAACTGCGCCGTACACGGCTGCGCCTTTACGGCCCCCCACCGGGAGGACGACCCGCTGGCGGGCTTCACTGCCCCGGCGGACGGGCGGGTTCACCTGCTGTGCGTCCACGGCGAGGTGGGCGCGTCGGGGAGCTACGCTCCCATCGACCCCAGATCTCTGGAAAGCTCCGGCGCGGACTACGCCGCCCTGGGCCACGTCCACACCGCCGGGAGCGGAAGGGCGGGAAAAACCCTGTGGGCCTATCCCGGCTGCCCCGAGGGGCGGGGCTTCGACGAGCTGGGCCCCAAGGGGGCGCTCATTGTGTCCTTTGACGAGGCTGCCCGGCTGACCATTTCCTCCCCGGACGGCCCCGCCGCGTTTGCCCCCATTGATCTGGGAACGCAGCCTGCGGCGGCGAAATTCGTCCCTGTCTGCAAACGGCAATATCGCATTGAAACTGTAGAGGTAAATTCCTTTACAGACGTGGTTTGCCGGGGGGAGAGCCCCGATTTGGTCCGCATCCTGCTCACCGGGGAGAGCCGGTTTGCCCCGGACCTTGCGGCGCTGGCGGCCCAGGCCGCCCCGCACTTTTTCCACGTGGAGCTCCGGGATCAGACCACCCTGCCCCAGGACCTGTGGGCCAGGGCGGGGGAGGACTCGCTGACGGGGCTGTTCCTCCGGGAGATGCGCGCCCGCCTGGAGGCCGCGGGGGAGGAGGAAAAGGACAAGCTCCTGCTGGCCGCCCGGTTTGGGCTGGCGGCGCTGGAGGGAGGGGAGGACGTCCGCCCATGAAGATCAAGAAGCTCACCGCCACCTTTGGGGCGCTGGACGGCGCGGTACTGGAACCCGGAGAGGGGCTCACCGTGATCAGCGCCCCCAACGAGGCGGGGAAATCCACCTGGGCGGCTTTCTGGCGGGCCATGCTCTACGGCATCGACACCCGGGAGCGGGACAAGACCGGCTTTTTGGCGGACAAGACCCGCTATCTGCCCTGGTCCGGGGTCCCCATGTCCGGGGAGGCCCGGATAGAGTGGCAGGGAAAGGATATCACCCTGCGCCGCTCATCCGCCAGGACCAACCCCTTCGGCGCCTTTCAGGGGGTGTACACGGCCTCCGGCGACCCGGTGCCCGGGCTCACCGCCGCCAACGCCGGGGAACAGCTCATCGGGGTGGGGAAGGAGGTATACCTGCGCTCCGCCTTTGTGGGTCAGGGCGGCGCGGCCATCCAGTCCAGCCGTGAGCTGGAGGCCCGGATATCCGCCCTGGCCACCTCCGGGGAGGAGGACGTGGCCTTTTCCGCGGTGGAGCGCACCCTGAAGGACTGGCGCAACCGCCGCCGGCTGAACCGCTCCAACGGCCTGATCCCGGAACTGGAGGAGGAGCGGTCCCGGCTGGACGCCCGCCTTCGGGAGATGGCCGATGCCCGCCGCAGGAAAGCGGAGGCGGAGCGGGAGGCGGAGCGCTTGCAGGAGCGGCAGAAGGAGCTTCAATCCGACCTGGAAATCTGGGCGCGGATCGAGAGGCACGAGCTGAACCGCCGCTATGGCGAGGCGTACTCAGAGTGGGAAAAGGCCAAGGAGGCCGTCCCGGAGGACAGGCCCCACCCGGTGTTCGGGACTATGACCGGGGAGGAGGCGTGGGAATTTGCCCGGCAAAAGCAGAAGGAGCGGGAGGCGGCCCTTGAGGAAAACCGCCGCCGGGAGGAACGGCGCGGTGAATTGGCGCGGAAGCGGGCAGAGCGGGCCGCCGCCCGCCGCCGGAGCCTCATGATTGGAATTTTGTCCGCCATTCTGCTGGCGGGCGGCATAGCGCTGTGGTTTATCACCTCGCTCTGGCAGGCTGCGCTGGGCGCGCTGCTGGCCCTCGCGGCCCTGCTGCTCTGCGTCCGCGGTTTCCTCGTGAACCGGGACGCCGGCGTTGACCCTGCCCAGCTGCAAAGCGTCCCGGTGCCGGAGGATGGGGACTGGCTGGCCCAGGCGGCGCAGTACCGGGAGACGCTGGCCAAATCCCAGCAGGCCAAGCTCGCCGAGGCCGCCGCCCGCCGCCGGGTGGACGACCTGGCCGCCCAAGGGGGGCGGTTGTTTGACACCCTGGAGCTGCTCCGCGAGCCGCCCAGGTCCAAGGCGGCCACCGCCGCCCAGCTGGCCGCGGCGGACCGTGAGCTGGCCCGGGTGCGGGACGAGCTGGCCCGGGGGTCGGGGGCGCTGGCTCAGATGGGGGACCCGGAGGAAGCTGAGGACCGTAAAAGTGAGCTGGACAGGCAGCTGGCCCGGCGGCTGGAGGAGTACGACGCCCTCACCATCGCGCTGGAGGCCCTGGGCGCGGCCAACGACCAGCTGCGCCAGCGGTTTTCCCCGGCGTTGAACCAGGAGGCCGGGGAGCTGCTGGCCGCCCTCACCGGGGGGCGCTGGGACAGGCTCATCCTGGCCCGGGACTTCTCCGCCCATGCGGCGGGGAGGGGGGAGGGGCTGCCCCGCAGCGCCCTGGCCCTGTCCACCGGGACGGCGGAGCAGCTCTATCTGGCCGTCCGGCTGGCGGTGTGCCGGCTCACCGTGCCGGACGCGCCCATTGTTCTGGACGATGCGCTGGCCGCCTTTGACGACGGACGGATGGAGCTGGCCCTGGCGCTGTTGAAGGAGCTGGGAAAGGAACGGCAGATTCTGCTCTTTTCCTGCCACCGCCGGGAGGGAGAGTGGGCGGAGGCCCACGGCGTGCCGGTAATTGAACTGTAAAAAAGGCAGGACCCGCCGCATTGCGGCGGGTCCTGCCTTTTTGGGGCACTATTTCTTTTTGGGCAGCCGGTGCTTGGTACCGTCCGGCTCCACAATATAGGTGTTGTCCAGGTGCCCCGTGAGGCTGGCCTTCACGCTGGCGATATATTCACTGCGCAAAGCGTCCCGCTCGGCCAGCTCCGCCTGGGTGAGCGCCTCCCCCGCCTTCACCCGGCGGGCAAACTGGTTGATGCGGTCGATTTTGCTCTGTTCCATTACAGATACCTCTCAATTTCAATGATAATGCGGCCCTTCCGGGACTGGCCGCCCACGGTTTTCACCGCGCACTTGCCCAGCCCCCGGCAGGTGATCACGTCCCCCTGGGCCACCGCCCGGTCTGGCTTGAGGCACTCCCGGTGGTTCAGGGACACCCGCCCGGCGGCGACGGCGTCCGCCGCCTTTCCTCTCGCCAGGGAGAAGCCGGAGGCCAGCACCGCGTCCAGGCGAAGCGCCGCCACGGTGTCGTGGATGAGCTTCACCTGGCTGGGGGCGGGGGCCAGCTCGGACAGCGGGATTTCCTTCAGCTTCAGCCGGTACCGCCCCGCCTGGCCGAACTGGGCCAGGATGATGGGGGCGGCGTCCTTGAGGCAGACGATCTGGGCGGCCTGTTCCCCCACCAAAATGTCCCCCACCCGCTCCCGGGTGAGGCCGATGCCCATGAGGCCCCCCAGCAGGTCCCGGTGGGTGAGGTCCGCCCCAGTGGGCGGGTAGGCGCACTGGATGGCGGCCAGTTCCTCCGACGGGTCCCAGTCCCCGGGCTCCTGCCAGTCGGGGAGGAACACGCACACGGTGCGCTCCGCATTTTCGTATCCGCCGCAAAAGAGATAACTGGGGCCCCCGCGCGAGCCCAGCGAAGCGGGTCGCGCGGGGAGAGGACGAGCAGCGGAACGAGCGAGCCCATGTGCCTGCACATGGGTGAGGGATGTGAAGCTTGCGAGGACAAGCTCCAGCGCCGCCCGCTGGGCGGGGGACAGGAACTGGGTGGCGCAGGGGATGGAGCGGTTGGCCGCCCGGTCCATCTGGTCCAGAGCCCGGGCCAGCACCATGCGCTCGTCCGGGTCCTTGGCAAATTTGTTGAGCAGTTCGGTTTTGTTCATAGCATTCCTCTAACCAATCAAGTTAATGCGGGGCGGGTGGCAGGGTGGGCGCGGGGCCGGAATTGCCGCCAAAACCGATCACCAGCCACAGCGCGAACAGCAGGTACAGGATGGAGAGGGCCAGAAGCGCCGTCAAAAGGCTTCTCAGCCCTCGGGGCAGGGCGCTGCGCTTGAATACCAGCAGGCCGCCGCTCACCAGGAAGCAGGCCAGGCCGATGACGGCCGCCGCAGGCGTGGCCAGAATGCCGGCAGGGGATGATAACATACGAAAGCTCCTTTCGTCATTCGGTACGGCTCACACCACCCGCTTCTGGGCGTTGTAGAGCTGGGCGTACTCCCCGCCCTTTGCCAGCAGCTCGTCGTGGGTGCCCTCCTCCAGGATGTGGTTATCGTCCACCACGATGATGCGGTGGGCGGAGCGGATGGTGGACAGCCGGTGGGCGATAATCAGGGTGGTGCGGCCCTTTGCCAGCTCGTCGAAGGCAGACTGGATGCGGGCCTCGGTGACCGAGTCCAGGGCGGAGGTGGCCTCGTCCAGGATCAGGATGGGCGGGTTTTTCAGGAAGATGCGGGCGATGGACACCCGCTGCTTCTGCCCGCCGGACAGCATCACCCCCCGCTCCCCCACGTAGGTCTGAAAGCCGTTGGGCATGGACATGATATCGTCGTAGATCTCCGCCCGCTTGGCCGCCTCAATGACCTCCGCCTCGGCGGCGTCCGGCCTGCCGTAGCGGATATTTTCCAAAATGGTCCCGGCAAAGAGGAACACGTCCTGCTGGACGATGCCGATGTTGTGGCGCAGGGACCGCTGGGTCACCTCCCGCACGTCCTGGCCGTCCACCAGGATGCGGCCCCCCGTCACGTCGTAGAACCGGGGGATGAGCTGGCACAGGGTGGATTTGCCGCCGCCGGAGGGACCCACCACCGCCACCGTCTCCCCCTGGGGGATGTGGATGGACACGTGGTCCAGCACCGCCGGGCCGTCGTCGTAGTGGAAGGACACGTCGTCCACCAGGATGTCGCCCTTCGCCTCCCCCATCTCCCGGGCGTCCGGGGCGTCCTGCACCGCGGGCTCCACCCGCATCAGCTCCACGAACCGCTTGAAGCCCGCCATGCCGTTGAGGAACTGCTCCACAAAGGCGGCCAGCTTGCGCACGGGGGTGAGGAAGGTGGAGATGTACAGGGTAAAGGCGACCAGGTCCACAAAGTCCATTTCCCCCCGCATGATGAAGAAGCCCCCCGCCGCCACGGTGAGCACATTCATGGCGGGCAGGGCAAACTCCAGCCCGCCGTGATAAATGGCCATGGCCTTGTAGTAGTCCCGCTTGGCCCCCTTGAACTGCTCGTTGGCGGCCTGGAACTTCTGGTCCTCCTGATCCTCGCTGGCGAAGGCTTTGGCGGTGCGCATACCGGAGATGGAGGATTCCAGCTGGCCGTTGATGCCCGCCATGGTCTGCTTCTGCCGCACGGAGGCCGCCATCATCCGCCTGCGCTGGATGATGGTGAACGCCACGAATATGGGCACCACGGCAAAGACGATGAGGGCCAGCTTCCACTGGATGGCGAGCATCATGCACAGCGCGCCGACGAGGGTGACGGCGGAGATGAACAGGTCCTCCGGGCCGTGGTGGGCAAGCTCGGTGATCTCAAACAGGTCGCTGGTGGCCCGGCTCATGAGCTGGCCGGTGCGGTTCTTGTCGTAGAAGGAAAAGGACAGGTCCTGCATGTGGCCGAACAGGTCCCGGCGGATATCCGCCTCGATGCGCACCCCCATCATGTGCCCCCAGTAGGTGACGATGAAATACATCACAGAGCGCAGGGCGTAGGCCCCCAGGAGGATGGCCATCACGGCGAAAAAGGCGCCGTACAGGCTCTGGGGCAGCAGCTCGTTCAGCGCCCGCCGGGAGACGGCGGGAAAGGCCAGGTCCACCAGGGCGATGCCCAGGGCGCAGCACATATCCAGAATAAACAGCTTGAGGTGGGGCTTATAATAGGACAGGAAGATGGGGACATAGCCCCGCTGGAAGCGCTGGGAATGCATAGACGTGATGCTCCTTTAATATTCAGGTTTCGCCCGCGGCCCCATGGGCCGCGCCGTCAGCCGGTCAGCCGGGCGATGACGGCGCTGGGGTCAATCACCCTGACGTGCTCGCCGGAGGGAGCCCGAACAATGTGCGTCGTGTCCTTGGCCAGCTTGATAAACTCGCTGGGGGTGATGTCCGGCTTGGCCTGGCAGCACAGGGCGTAAAAGCCCGCCAGCCAGGGCACCGCCCAGCTCATGCCGCCCTCGCACGCAAGCTCATAGTCCTGCGGCCCGGTGGTAGAGGCATAGGTCCTGGAGCCTATGGGGATGCCGACCATGTCAGGCCGGTAAAAGTCTCCGCCGTGAACCCAAGTCGGAGGGCCATAGGAAGAGGGGTCGTCCGGGTCGTCGAAATAACTGCGGCTCAGCCCAAGCAATTTAAACGGATAAAATTCTCCTGTCTCGACCGTCAGCACAAAAATACCCTGCTCATCCGCTTGCTGGATGGCGTTCTGCAGCGCCTCATACCCCAGATGTTCTCGCTTATAGCCCTTGGAAATGGAAATCACCCGGATTCTGCTCTCCGGAGGCAGATGCTCGTTCATCTCGCACACCCGGAGAATGCAGCCGGCCATAATAGACGCGTCAAAAATGTAGCCTTCATCGGAGTTATGGCCGAAGGTGGAGCCGATATAGTACAGATCGGCCTCCGGCGCCACCCCCACCGTCCTGCCCACTGCGATGCTGGCCACCGCGGGGCCGTGCAGCTTGGCGACAGGGTCGCTGCAGTGAATCAGCTCGTAGGTCTTGAGGTTTTGGGCGTACTCCTCGTGCCCGGTATACAGCCCCTGGTCAATGATGGCCACGCCCACCCCCTTGCCGGTGAAGCCCTGCCGGTGCAGGTCACGGATGGACAGGCCGGGGTTCTTGTTAAACTCCAGAATCTCCTCGGGGGAAAAGCCCTCCGGCAGAGGGTCGGGCCAGAGTGTGTCGGTGCTGAAGGACACCTCGTTCCAGTCCTCCACCACGCTGAGGTCCGCCTCCCGGGCGTCCATGCTGCGCAGATCGTAGCCCCAAATATCCTTCTTGACCATGCCGGCAAACTCCCAGTCCCGTGTGGCCGCGTCCATCTGTAAGGCCATGTGCGCCTTCCCATCGCCCAGGGAGTCCAGGTCGATGAGCTTTGTGACATAACGCGCCTCATTGGGGTCGTCATGGTCGCTGTAGTCCCAGGGTTCCTTGGATGTGGGCGGCTCGCTTTCGGCGGGGGCAGCACTGACGGCGGGCGGCTCGCTCTCGGCGGGGGCGCTGGCGGTGACAACGGGCGGCTCCTCCCCCGCGGGGGCGCAGCCGGGCAGCGCCGAACACAGCAGGCTGACCGCCAGCAGGCAGGCGACGGCTTTTTTCATATCGTTCCGCTCCTTTCTTCCGCGCGGCGGCGGATGTGCCGCCTTTTTTGACAGATCGGGCAGGATTATTAAATAAATAGTATATCGGAAAGATTCGCCCTTGTCAATGCGGCCCGATGGGCTTATAATACGGTATTGCGCAGTTAAAATGAACATAGACCGCACAGAGAGGAAGACATACCATGCTTGACGCGCTCCAGGTGGTGGGGGGCAGTGTGCTCACCCTGTTTTTGCTGATGTCGGTGGGCTTCGGCTTTGGCCGGGCGGGCCTTCTAACCGGGGACGCCCTGTCCCAGGTGTCACGGATTCTGCTGTACGTGGTGACGCCGTGCATCATGCTCACCTCCTTCGAGGTGGAGCGCACCCCCCACAGCCAGGGCCAGCTGCTCTCCGCGCTGGCGGTGATGGCGGGGGTGTATGTGCTGTATATGCTGCTGGCGCAGTTCCTCTTCCCCCGGGAGGGGGAGGAGCACCGGGGCATCCTCCGCTTTGCCGCGGTATACGGCAACACCGGCTTCATGGGCCTGCCCCTGATCCAGTCCGCCCTGGGGGACGAGGCCATGATGATCGCGGTGGTGGGGCTGGCCATCTTCAATACCGCCACCTGGACCCACGGGCAGGCGCTCATCGGCGGGTGCGCCCGGCTGTCCCTGAAGCGGGTGGCGCTCAACCCCGGCGTGCTGGGCCTTGTGGGGGGGATGGCGCTGTTTTTCACCGGCTGGCGCCTGCCCGGCCCGGTGGACGACGCGGTGGGCTACCTGGGCAGCCTGAACACCCCCCTGGCCATGGTGGTCATCGGCGGCCAGATGGCCCAGGCCGACCTGCCCGCCGTCTTTTCCACCAAAAAGCTCTATCTGGTGTCCGCAGTCAAGCTGCTGGGCATCCCGCTGCTGACGGGGCTGGTGCTGCTGCCCTTCCAGATCGACCCCATGATCTACGTGGCGGCGGTGATCCTGGCCGGCTGCCCCACCGCCGGGGCCACCAGCCTCTTTGCTCAGAGCATGGGCAGGGACGCCGACCTGGCCGCCCGGCAGGTCACGCTGTCCACCCTGCTGTGCCTGGCCACCCTGCCCCTGGCGGCGGTGCTGGCCCAGCTTTTCGCGGGGGGCTGAACCGCAGGAGCCTGTACCTTTCCGCTGTTGACACGCCTTCGAAAAGGAGGAAACACCCATGGAATATTCGCCTCTCACCTGGAGGGAACGGGCGCAGCTCTGGCTGCGGCTGGGGCTGCGGGGGGCGCTGGCTCTGGGCGGGGCGGCGCTGTTCATCTTTGTGGGGCTGCCCCTGGCCTCCCTGCTCAGCCCCTTCCTGTTCGCCCTGGTGCTGGCCTGGCTGCTCAACCCGGCGGTGCGCTGGCTCCAGCGGAGGACCCGGTTCTCCCGCAAGACCATCTCCCTGGTGCTGGTGGTGCTGGTGTTTGCCATTGTGGGCGGTATCCTCTTCGGCCTGGGCTGGGTGGCTGTGGATCAGATCGTCTCCCTGTTCGACAACCGACAATCCCTGCTGGACGAGCTGCTGAACGGCCTGGTGGGGGTGGTCAACAGCGTGGGCGGCTGGCTGGAGGGGCTGGGAGACATTCTGCCCCAGGGGCTGGTCACCACCAGCGAGGATTTGATGGATACCCTCATCAGCTGGGTGCGGGGGCTGGACTTCTCCGGCTGGGTCACCGAGATGGCGGGCCATGCCCCCTCCATGGCGGCCAATGTGTCCGGCTTCGCCGTGGCCCTGGTGGTGTTCATGATGGCCAGCTACTTCATCACCGGGGACTACCCCCGGCTGCGCTTTGAGCTCACCGACCGGGTGCCCGCCATGACCCGGGATTTCTGCCGCTCGGTGAAGGACATTTTCATGAGCGCCTTCGGCGGCTATGTGAAGAGCCAGCTCATCCTGTCCGCCGGGGTGTTCGCCATCCTGTCCGCCGGGTTCTTCCTGATGGGCCAGCCCTACGGGCTGCTGCTGGCCTTCGGGCTGGCGGTGCTGGATTTTGTGCCCATCATCGGCTCGGGCACGGTGATGGTGCCCTGGGCGGTGGTGGACATGATCCTGGGCCAGTACGGCGAGGCCGCCGCCCTCATGGCGGTGTGGGGGGTCATCGCCCTGTTCCGGCAGTTTGCCGAGCCCAAGATTTTGGGCGACCAGACCGGGCTGTCCCCCATCCTGTCCCTGGTGGGTATCTACGTGGGGATGCGGGCCGGGGGCGTGCTGGGCATGGTGGTGGGGCCGCTGCTGCTGCTGGTGTGCATCAACCTGGCCAAGCTGGGCATCTTTCGCCCTGTGCTGGACGATGTGGCCCTGGCCGCGCAGGATATCAACGCCATTCTGCGCTCGGGGCGGAAAAAGGAGGGGTAACCCCCTCCTTTTTGGACGCACCTTCCGGGGCCTGCTTCCTCCCGCGCGAAAGGAGCGGCCCTTCCCGCGCAAAGAGGGATTTTCAGCGTCTTTTCAGCGTAAATTCAAAATCATTTCCCTCCTATGACACACTTTTGACATAATTGTGGGCTATTGTATTCTCAACGGCACGGGAGAGCGGCCACAGTCAGCCGCCCCGGCCTTCCTAATATGACGAACCATGGTATTGGAAAGGAGAATCCTCCATGAACGAGCAAAATGGATTTGACAAAAACGGCGTGTACCACTTCAACTATTCCGCCCAGCCCTCCGACCCCTGGGAGCAGCCCCAGCAGTCCCCCGCCGCGCCCCCCCAGCCCCCCAAGAAGAAAAAGAGCGGCGCGGGCAAGGCGGTGGCCCTGGTACTGTGCTGCGCCCTGGCGGGCGGCGGCGCGGGGGTGGGCGGCGCGGCGGCCTACAACGCCATCACCAGCAGCCCCAAGCCGGAGACCACCATCTACCGCAACGAGGTGGACCCCACGGCGGTAACCGTGAAGCAGGCCGACGGCCTCACCCCCATGAGTTTAAGCGAAATCAGCGCCGCTTACACCGACTCCTGCGTGTGCATCTCGGTGACTGCGGTGACCCAGCAGGGCTGGTACCAGTATGAGAGCGCGGGGGCGGGCTCCGGATTCATCATCAGCGAGGACGGCTACATCGTCACCAACTACCACGTTATCGACGGGGCCACCTCCATCAAGGTCACGCTGAACAACGGCGACACCTATGACGCCAAGCTGGTGGGCGGCGAGGAGCTCAACGATGTGGCGGTGCTGAAGATCGACGGCGTGTCCGGCCTGAAGCCGGTGGTGCTGGGCGACTCCGACGACCTGGTGGTGGGCGAGCAGGTGTGCACCATCGGCAACGCCCTGGGCACCCTGTCCTTCTCCCAGACCTCCGGCCACGTGTCCTCCACCGGGCGGTCCATCACCATGAGCGACGGCACCGTGATGACCAACATGATCCAGACCGACTGCACCATTAACTCCGGCAACTCCGGCGGCCCCCTGTTCGACAGCTACGGCCGGGTGGTGGGAATCACCTCCGCCAAGCTGTCCAACAACGGCGACTCCCGCAGCGCCTCCATTGAGGGCATCGGCTTCGCCATCCCCATCAACGACATTGTGGGCATCGTCACCGATTTCATGGAGTACGGCTATGTCACCGGGCGGCCCTACATGGGCATTACCGTGGAGACGGTGGGCGAGACCGACCAGCGCCGCTTCGGCTTCCCCCAGGGCGCGGTGGTGACCAGCGTAGAGGAGGGCTCCTGCGCCCAGAAGGCGGGCCTCAGGCAGGGCGACGTGATCGTGAAAATGGACGACACCGAGATCACTGATATGAACCAGATGGTGTCGGTAAAGAATCGGTACCGTGCGGGGCAGACCGCCCAGCTCACCGTGTACCGCATGGGGGAGACCCTTACCCTGACCATCACCTTTGACGAGCAGGAGAACAACACCCAGCAGGCCGGCAACCGGCCCGCGCCCCAGGACCCAGCCCCCCAGCAGACCAGCAGCGGGAACTATGGCGGGCAGTACCCCTACGGCGGGGACGGCGGCGATGAGGGCTTCAACAGCTTCCCCTGGAGCTACTTTTTCGGGTGGTAAACCACGAAGCGCGAGGATAGCCCCATAGGGGCGGATGGACCGCAGCGAGGGCAAAAGCCCAGGGCCCATGCAATGGGGCCGGGTTTTGCCCGAGAAGGAGGGAAGCCGCCCCGTAATGGGGCCAATCCGAGCGTGACACCACGAAGCGCGAGGATAGCCCCATAGGGGCGGATGGACCGCAGCGAGGGCAAAAGCCCAGGGCCCATGCAATGGGGCCGGGTTTTGCCCGAGAAGGAGGGAAGCCGCCCCGTAATGGGGCCAATCCGAGCGTGACACCACGAAGCGCGAGGATAGCCCCATAGGGGCGGATGGACCGCAGCGAGGGCAAACTCACGCAAAACCCAGGCGTATAAAGGAGCGGCCCGCGGAGCAATCCGCAGGCCGCTCTTTTGCTATGCGCTCAATTCCCTGATCTCCCGCTCCGCCTCGCCCCGGGTGTCCGCGGAAAAGCAGAACGCGCCGTCCAGATAGACCTCCACATGGCCCCGCACAAATTCCATCTCGTACATATTGGACGCTCCTTTCAGCCGGAGGGGATTGCCCTCCTTTGTTTTCTGGGATCAGTATACTGAAAGAAAAGTCCTATAAACCGGCATATTTAAAAATGGGGCAGGCTCTATTCTGCGGTGGGGAACCTTTGGCCGGGCGCTCCTTTTACGCCCGATTTCTGCGGCGGACCTCCACGATCACGCCGGTGATGATGAGGGCGAGGGAGCACACCAGCATAATCTGGAAAATCAGCGGGTTGACCCAGGACACGTCCCCGGCGGCCCGGCGGATGAGCATATGCCGCACCGAGAAATACTCCCAAAAGGCGGGCCCTCCCATGTCCTCGATGAGCAGGTCGCACAGGTTGTTAAATATCGGCGTGGCCAGGCTGGCCAGCAGGGCGATCACCCCGGTCTTCAGCCAGGGCCCCGCGGGCAGCCAGTAAAGTGCCGCGAACCCCGCCCATAAAAAGGCGATCCCGGTCAACGCCAGGGGGTAGGCCAAGGTGAACAGCCAGTGCCCGCCCGTAAAGGCCCAGATGACCGCAAGCAGCAGAAACACCCACACCGTCAGCGCCGCCACGCACAGGGGCAGCACGTGCTTCCCGTAAAACCGCCAGATGGCCCACCAGCCCCAGGGCAGGGCCAGGCACACCGCCGTGATGGCCAGCCCCCCGAGAATCCACCAGCCGCCCACATGCATCCAGCAGGCCAGCAGCAGGAGGATGAGGCACCCGGACGCCGACCCCAGGCAGATGGCCAGCCGGTTTCCCCGGAACAAAAAGGGCAGGTTGGTGAAGCAGAAGCCCAGGGCGCAGCCCGTCAGCACAATCCAGAACCAGTCCAGGGTATGGAAAACGGCCAGATTGCAGATAAAGCACGTCACGACGGCAATGGCGTAGCCCGCGGCGAAAAACCGCCGGGTCCCGTTCACCACCCCCCGCCACACCGCCGCCTGCCGTTCCTGGACGTGGGCCTGATCGTCGTCGCAGGCGGTGAAAAATTCGTGCTCGGTGATGTGCAGGGCGGCGCAGATGGGCATGACCATGGACACGTCGGGGTAGGACAGCGCCCGCTCCCACTTGCTGACGGTGGACTCGGTGACAAAGAGCTGTTCCGCCAGCTCCTTCTGGGTAAGCCCCGCCTCCAGCCGCTTTTTGCGGATGTACGCGCCAAAGGATTCTTTTTCGTTCATGTACGGCACTCCTCCTTGTGGGATGTGCCTCCACACTACCCTCTGGGCCGGGAAAAGTCAAGGCTTTGGAGTCAAAAACCAACTCGACTGTCAGGAAAGTCGGCCTGTGGCAACGGGTTCGGGGCATAACACATACTGCGGCCGCCGTCCGTCAGACGTTGGCCGCAGCTCATTTTTTCTCAAATTCATGCCCCGTGATCAGGTAGTCGATGGAGACATTGAAATACTCCGACATCCTGACCAGCATGGCCAGCGAGGGATCCCGCCGCCCATTCTCATAGTGGGACAGCGCCTCCCGGGTGATGTTCAGGTCAAACGCCACGCGCTGCTGGTTCAGCTTTTTCTTTCTCCGGATTTCACGCAGCCCAACCATCCAATCCCCCCCTTGGCAGCACAGTAACATGGGGCAGGCGCTCTTTACCGGTTCACCTTCGGGTTATCTGTCCGTTCCAACAGGTAGTCCACGCTGACCTGGTAGAAATCTGCAATCGCGCACAGCACTTCCAGGGGGATCAGGTGCTGCCCGTTTTCATAATACGAATAAGATCTCTGTGTGACGTTAATGGCGGCGCCCACTTCTGCCTGACTCAGATCCCGATCCTCCCGCAGATCGCGGATGCGCCTGTATCGTTTCATATCTATCACCTAACGTAGTATACGTTAGATTAAATTGTTCTATTGATTTTCAGAATGCTCTGGTCTAAAATAGAGGCTGAGGAGTGACTGCCATGAGTTCTTATAAAGAAATGTACCTTACCTTGTTCCGCGCCACCGAACAGGCGATCAACACCCTGATCTCCGCGCAGCGCGAGTGCGAGGAACTGTATCTCTCCATGCCTGAGCCCGATTTAAAAGTGCTTCCCATGCCGCGAACACAGGAAAATACCCCAGATAAACCGTAAAAGCAAAGGTCGCCCGGCCATTGACCGGGCGACCTTCACAGCATCTCAGCTCAGCTTTTCCACTCCCAGCCGCAGCCGCCGCAGGGTCTCGTCCTTCCCCAGGATGCGGCAGATTTCCACCGCCCCGCCGGGGGTCACCGCCTTGCCCGCTGCGGCAATGCGCACCGGCCACATGAGGGTGGCGTTCTTCACCCCCAGCTTTTCCGCCAGCCCCACCAGCGCCGCGTGGATGGCGTCCTGGCTCCACTGGGGGAGGGCCTCCAGCGCTGGGACGGCGGCCTCCAGCATGGCCAGCGACACCTCTTCGTTGGTCTTGGACTTCTTGTTGGTGAACAGCTCCTTGTCGTAGTCCGGCAGGGCGTCGAAGAAGTCCACCTTCTCGGGGATGTCGCTCAGCCGCTCGCACCGGGCCTGGAGCAGGGCGGCGATGGCGGCGGCGTCATAGGCCGGGTTTTTGACCGCTTGCCGGATCCACGGCTCCGCCTCCCGGGCGAACTCCTCCGGGGAGAGATTTCGCAGGTAGGTGGCGTTGAAGTAGTTCAGCTTGTCCATGTCGAAGGCGGAGGGGGACTTGGAGATGCCCTCGATCTCAAAGGCGCGCACCAGCTCGTCCATGGTGAAGAACTCCTGCTCGGCGATATCCCCGTGGGGGGCCCAGCCCAGCAGGGCCACGTAGTTCACCACCGCCTGGGACAGGTAGCCCTGGGCCACCAGGTCCTCGTAGGAGGGGTCCCCGTGGCGCTTGGACATCTTGCGCACCGTGCCCGTGGCGGGGTCGCTGAACATGACGGAGGAGCAGTGGACGTAGGTGGGAATGTCCCACCCGAAGGCCTCGTACAGCAGGTTGTACTTGGGGGCGGAGGACAGGTATTCCGCCCCGCGCACCACGTGGGTGATGCCCATCAGGTGGTCGTCGATGACGTTGGCGAAGTTGTAGGTAGGCAGGCCGTCCGACTTGATGAGGATCTGGTCGTCCAGCTCGGCGTTGTCCACGGTGATGTCGCCGTACACCGCGTCCCGGAAGGTGGTGCTTCCCTCCGGGATGCGCTGGCGGACGACATAGGGCTGGCCGGCGTCCAGCCTGGCCTGGATTTCCTCGGGGGTGAGGGAGAGGCAGTGCCGGTCATATTTGGCGTTGGGGTCGTCCTTGTGCAGTTCGGCCAGCCGCTCCTCGGTGCAGAAGCAGCGGTAGGCATGGCCCTTTTCAATGAGCAGCTGGGCGTATTTCCCATACAGGTCCCGGCGCTGGGTCTGGATATAGGGGCCCACCGGGCCGCCCACGTCGGGCCCCTCGTCCCAGTCCAGGCCGCAGCGGCGCATGGTGGCGTAGATCACATCCACCGCGTCCTCCACCAGCCGCCCCTGGTCGGTGTCCTCAATGCGCAGAAGGAACCTGCCCCCCGCGTGGCGGGCGATGAGCCAGGTGTACAGGGCGGTGCGCAGATTGCCCACGTGCATGTACCCCGTGGGGGAGGGGGCGAAGCGGGTGCGCACCTCCCCGCGGGGAATGCGCTGCTCCATCTGGTCAAACCAGCTTTTGTCCATGGACATGGCGATGACCTCCAAACTAAAATCGTGTGGCACCATTATAAAAGGTACGGGGTCATTTTTCAAGGGGGAAATGGGCTCCGGCAAAGCCGAGGGCGGGCTTTGCCGGGGGCGGGAACGTCTGCGGGGCGTCCGGCGCAGGCGGAGGCGGACGCGGGGGCGATGAAAAACGCCGCCCTTGCGGGCGGCGGAACAAAGCCGGGTGGGGGCTTCGGAATGTGTTGTCCGGGGGGCTCCGGCGACGCGCCGGAGCAGCCCCGGTTAAGGAGAAAAGAGAGGTTGCGGCGTTGTCTGGCTTCTCTTCCTGACGAGGTCAGTATACCACGAAGCGCACAAAGAAAACAGAGATAATTTGCGAAATATTTGTTAAAATTCTATGAATGCCTACCCGGCCAAAGGGAATTACTGGATGGTATAGGGCCCCCGGGCCAGCACCTTCACCGTGGCCGACGTGGCCGTCACCCACCGCGGGCTGATGGTGACCATGTAGAGGTGGTTCTGGCTCAGCGCCGCGCCCGAACCCAAGACGCCGCCGGAGGTAGTGTCGATGAGGCCCACGCTGTCCGCGGCGCCGCAGGCGGCGGTGCCCACCCGCAGCATCACCTCGCACCCCACATCGCCCACCAGGGACTGGCCCTGGCTCAGGGTGACCACGGTGAACACGCTGCCGGCGGAGGATGCGGAGGCGCCCCCCTGGCCCGCCAGGATGCTTCTCAGCGACTGTTCCATCTCCGCCTTGCGCGCGGTGACGGTCTGGTCCACCAGGTCCTTTACCTGCCTGGTGTAGGCGCCGTTGAGATAGCTCAGAGTGACCAGGGGGTCGGCTTGGCCGCCGGGGGCGGCGTTGGCGGCGTAGGCCGCGGTGAACAAAAAGCCCACGCACAGGGCGGCCGCGGCCAGCTTCCATTTTTTCATATGTAGTTCCTCCGAAATTTTTCTCTGTCCGTCAGCCCGTCCCGGCTCACCGGGGCGGGCTGACGGCACGGTCAAATTTTGCTGCGCTTCTTCGCTGTCACGCTGCGCCTGTTCGCGACGCGCGGCTTTGCTCCGACTCAAGCAAAGCCCGGTCCCGCTTTGCGTGCCTTGGGCTTTGCTTTCGCTGCGCTCCATCCGCGCTGCTCACGACGGCTCCGCGCTTCTTTTAAACCAACCGCTCCGGATTCAAACCGAAGCTGACGGCGATGGCGCTGTCCACCCGCCGCATCACCTGGTCGTCCACACGGCCCATGTGCTCCCGGAGGCGCTTTTTGTCCAGGGTGCGGATCTGCTCCAGCAGAACCACCGAATCCTTGGGCAGGCCGCAGCTGTGGGAGGCCAGGGTGATATGGGTGGGCAGGCGGGCCTTTCCCGTCTGCGAGGTGATCGCCGCGGCGATCACCGTGGGGCTGTGCTTGTTGCCGGTGTCGTTCTGAACGATGAGCACCGGGCGGACGCCGCCCTGCTCGCTGCCCACCACCGGGCTTAGGTCCGCGTAAAAAATGTCGCCGCGCTTGACGCTGTTGTCCACAGGATCTCACACTCCGCCGGATATAGTGCCCGGCCAGCGTATGTAGACCGGGTACTATCATTCTCCCACGGGGCGGCGGCTTTTATACCGGGTCGTCCGGGAAAAACCGCCGCGGCTCGCCGCCGGTTTTTCTGCCCGGCGGGTTCCCTGTCTATCCTATGCGTTCAGGTAAATTCTGGGCACTCTCGGCGCCACGGCGCACAGCAGCTCATAGGATATGGTGCCCGCCGCCTCTGCGTGCCACTCGATGGGGAGATCCTCCCCAAAAATTTCGGCCACATCGCCGGGCCTCACGCCGCTGGACGGAGGCAGGCCGATCATGCACATATCCATGCAGACGCGGCCTATGATCTGACGGCGCTCCCCCTCCAGCCAGACGCCGCTCTCGTTGGACAGCAGGCGGTGGAAGCCGTCGGCATAGCCGATGGGCAGCACCGCCAGCCGCCCGCCGTCACCGCCTAACGAGGCGGTGCAGCCGTAGCTTACCGGGGTGCCGCCGGGGAAGTCCCGCACCGCCGCCACCCGGCTGTACAGCGACATGACGGGCTTCAGGCCGGGGCCGTCCAGCCCCTCGCAGGAGGGGTCGGGGTAGTGGCCGTACAGGGCGATGCCTGGGCGCACCATATCCATGTGCGTACAGGGATAGTTTAGCACGGCGGCGCTGGCGGCGCAATGGCGAATTTCAAAGGCGCGGCCGTATTTCCCCTTCAGCTGGTCCAGCACGTCCAAAAACCGGGTGAACTGGAGCATGGTGTACTCCTCGTCCCCATCGGCGTTGGCGAAGTGGGTGAAAATGCCCTCCGGCTCCAGGTGGGGCAGGGCGCACAGAGCCGCCAGCTCTTCCGCCGCCCGCTCGGGGTCGTGGTCCAGCACCCCCAGGCGGCTCATGCCGGTATCCACCTTTAAATGGACCCTGGCCCGCTTTCCGGCGGCCCCGGCGGCGCCGGACAGGGCCTTGGCCAACTCCGGGGTGAATATTGCCTGGGTCAGGTCCAGGTCCACCACCTCCGGCGCAAGCTCAGGCTGGGTGTACCCCAGGATGAGGATGGGGACGGTGATGCCGGCCCGGCGCAGCTGCGCCCCCTCCTCCAGGCAGGCCACCGCCAGGTAGTCCGTCCCCAGCTCCGCCAGGCGGCGGGCGATGGGGAGGGCCCCGTGGCCGTAGCCGTTGGCCTTCACCGTTGCCAGAAATTTGCTGTCCGGGGCGCAGGCGCGCAGCGCCCGGTAGTTGTGCTCCAAATTCCCCAGGCTGATCTCCGCCCAGGTCCGCGCGGTGTCACGCGTCATCTCCCGTATCATCTTGCTTCAGCTCCGTTGTAAAATTAGTAAACTGCGCCGTCAGCACCGTCTCGCCCTGGGCGCTCGCCTCGGCGGACAGCAGGGCATGGCCGGCCCGGTCAAAGGTGAGCAGGAACTGGGTGCCGGCGTTGGCCTCCCGCTCCGGGTCGCGGAAGGAAATCTGCAAATATTCGCCGTTTTCCCCCGCCCAGGCGCATTGAGCCATCCAGCCCTTTTCGATCTGCTCCATGCAGGCGGTGACGGCGGACACCGGGGTGAGCCCGGAATCGTCCAGCAGGCCCAGGGACAGCCCCGCGCCGTCGTATTCCAGCACCGTCTCCCCCTGGGCGACGCGGGCGGTGATGCCCGCCACCAGCTCCGGGGCGGTGATGGTGAGCACCGTCTCCCCGTCCCGGCTCCATTTGGCGTCCAGGGAAAAATCGTACACCGTCTCGGTATAGCACACCGAAATGTCCACCGAAGCCGACCAGCCCGCCAGCGCCTGATACGCCTCCCGGAGGGCCAACGCCGCCTCCTCCGGGGTCTCGCCCCCGCCGGCCGGCCGGCAGCCGGACAGCAGCAGGGTTATCATCAGTACACAAGGCAGCAGCCTGCGCACTTGCGTGATTCCTCCTCACATTGGATTGACTACTTGATTTCCACCAGCGTATCTCTATGTCCTTCCAGTTCCCTGAACGCGTAGGGTATCTGCTCAATGAGGTCGGAGGGGGTCATTCCGTACTCCCCCTTGTCCTCCGCCGCCAGGTCCCCCGCCCGGCCGTGGAGCCACACCGCCTTGACCGCCTCGTCCGGTTCGGCCCGCTGAGCCAGAAGTCCGCCCATCAGCCCGGCCAGGATGTCGCCGCTGCCCCCCTTGGCCATGCCGGAATTCCCGGTGGAGTTGACGGCGCAGAAACCGCCCGGCGCGGCGGTGACGGTCCGGTGGCCTTTGAGCACCAGCACGCAGCGGTGCTTGGCGGCAAAGTCCCGGGCGGCCCCCAGCCGGTCCCGGATGGGCAGAGCGCAGCCGGCCAGCCGGGCGAACTCCCCGTCGTGGGGGGTGAGGACGGTGAGCCCCTCCCGCTCGTCCAACACATCTATATGTCTGGAAATAATATTTAGACCGTCCGCGTCCAGCACAATGGGGCAGGGGAGGGCTTTCATCAGGGCCAGCACCAGCTTTTCCGCCCGCTCCCCCTGGCCAAGGCCGGGGCCGATGACGGCGGCGGCGCAGCCCTTCGCCTTTTCCGCCACGGAATCGTCGTCCTCCGGCAGGGGCCACACCATGGCCTCGTCGCAGCATTTCGCCGCCAGGATGGGGTACACGTCCTCCGGCACGGCCAGGGTCACCAGCCCCGCGCCGGAGCGGGCCGCCGAGCGGGCGCACAGCGCCGCCGCCCCGGTATATCCCCGGCTCCCGGCCAGGATAAACAGCCTGCCGAAGTCCCCCTTGTGGCCATCCGCCGGCCTGGGGGGCAGGTACAGGTCCTCCCGCCCCACCAGGGCGGCCTGGGGCCGGTCCGGGTACAGGTCGCCGGGGATGCCGATATTGGCCACCACCACCCGCCCGCTGTGCGCCGCGCCCTGGCCCACGAAGAGGCCCGGCTTGGCCCGGGAGAAGGTGACGGTCACGTCCGCCCGCACCGCCTCGCCCATCACATCGCCGGTGTCGGCGTGGACGCCGCTGGGCACGTCCACCGACACCACCCAGCCCGTCCCCCACCGAGTCATCCGGGCGGCCAGGGCCGCGTCCGGTTCCAGGTCCCGGCGGAGGCCCACCCCAAACAGCGCGTCAATGGCCACGTCGAAGGGCATATACTGCTCCTTGTGCGCCGGGTCGAAGTCCTCCAGCGCCCCCCCGGCCTCGTTGAGGCGGCGCTCCATCTCCCGGCAGTCCGGGGTCATTTTTGCCCGGTCCCCCACCAGGACGCATTTCACCCGCCAGCCCATCTCCAGCAGCAGCCGGGCGGCGGCCGCCCCGTCCCCGCCGTTGTTGCCGGGGCCGCACCAGACGATGGCGGAGCGGCGGCGCATGGCCCAGAACTCGGCCTGCTCCTCGGCGGTGGGCATGCGGCCATCGGTGGTGACCCAGCCCACGGGGCCGTCCAGCCCCGGCCCGGGGATGGGCAGGGAGCGCACCTCCCGCACCACGGCGCGTGCGGCGTTTTCCATCAGGCCGGTGGACGGGATGCCCCGCTCCTCAATGGCTTGGCGGTCGGCCTCCCGCATCTGGGCGGCGGTGTACAGGTTCATGGGACGGCCCCCTTTCATCTTCACGGCAGTATGCCGTTTTGCCCCTTGCGGTTCAAGCTCATGGGCTTCGCGGGACCTCCCCGCCGGGGGAAGGCCCCTGTTTTTTCTCTTATTATACGGTTTTCCCCCTTGCATTTCAACCTTTAATATGATATAAAGGGAAAAGTGAAATGCGAGGAACGGGAAAATAGCGGGCTTTGCGCAGTCCAAGAGAGGGGCGGTCACCGGCTGAGAGCCGCCCCGGTGCGTGCCGCTTGTTCGCCCGGGAGCGGCCCCCGAGGGGGGGACGGCATGACGGCCCGCCGTTACCGGGCCTTGAGTGTCCGCGCTGTGCGCGGGAATGCGGGTGGTACCGCGGAAGGATTGCCTTTCGTCCCCAGTTTTGGGGAGGGAAGGCTTTTTTATTGGGAAGGAGGGGCACATGGGACTGATTTCGATCCGGGATTACCGGGAGGCCGACTGGGGCCGGCTCCAGGCCATCCACGACGGGGCCCGGATGGACGAGCTGCGGCTGGCGGGGCTGGAGGCGGCGTTTCTGCCCCTGTCCGTGGCCGCGGAGCGGGAGGGCCTGTTTGAGTACGCCCTCCGGGTGGCCGAGCTGGACGGGACGGCGGCGGGCTTTGCCGCCTTTACCGCGGACGAGCTGGCCTGGCTGTACGTGGACCCGGCCCTGTCCCGCCGCGGGGTGGGCCGAGCGCTGGCGGAGGACGCGCTGGGGCGCATGGGACGGCCCGTCTCCATTGAGGTGCTGGAGGGTAACGAACCCGCCCTGGGGCTGTACCTGAGCTGCGGCTTCCGCCAGGTGGAAACCGCCTCTGGGCGGATGCCGGGCAACGAGGAATTTTCCGTCACCTGCCGGGTGCTCCGGCTGGACTGAGGCAGACCGAAATAATATCTGAAAAGGAGAAGCATATATGAAGGAACAACTGGCAAAAATCCGCGCCGAGGCGCTCTCCGCCTTCGAGAGCGTCAAGGACGCCGCCGCCCTGGACGAGCTGCGGGTGAAATACCTGGGCAAGAAGGGCGAGCTCACTGCGGTGCTCAAGCAGATGGGCAAGCTGGACAGCCAGGAGCGCCCCGCCATGGGCCAGCTGGCCAACGAGGTGCGCGCCGCCCTGGAGGACGCGCTGGAGAGCGCGTCGAAAAAGATGGAGGAGGCCGCCCTGGAGCTGAAGCTGAAGTCGGAGGCGGTGGACGTCACCATCCCCGGCAGGCCGGTGCGGGTGGGCCACAGGCACCCCATGTATACCGCCCTGGACGAGATCAAGGAGATCTTCATCGGCATGGGCTTCACGGTGCTGGACGGGCCGGAGGTGGAGCTGGCCGAGCTGAACTTCGACCGGCTCAACGCCGAGGAGGGCCACCCCTCCCGGGACTGGTCGGACACCTTCTACTTTGACGCCGGCGAGCGGGTGATGCTCCGCTCCCAGACCTCCCCCATGCAGGTGCGGGCCATGGACTCCATGGAGCTGCCCATCCGGATCATCGCCCCGGGGCGGGTGTACCGCAAGGACGAGGTGGACGCCACCCACTCCCCCATGTTCCACCAGGTGGAGGGGATGGTCATCGACAAAAACGTGACCATGGCGGACCTGAAGGGCACCCTGAACCTGCTGGCGGAGCAGCTGTTCGGCGCGGGCACCGTCACTCGCTTCCGCCCCCACCACTTCCCCTTCACCGAGCCCTCCTGCGAGATGGACGTGCAGTGCCACAAGTGCGGGGGCGCGGGCTGCCCCACCTGCAAGGGCGAGGGCTGGATCGAGCTGCTGGGCGCGGGGATGATCCACCCCCGGGTGCTGGAGATGGCGGGCATCGACCCGGAGGAGTGGTCGGGCTGGGCCTTCGGCATGGGGCTGGAGCGCACCGCCATGCGGCGGTTCAAAATCTCCGACCTGCGGCTGATCTTCGAGAACGACGCGCGGTTCCTGGAGCAATTTTGAGGAAGAAGCGCGGAGAAGCGGACAGCGAGGGAGCTTGGAGCGGAGCGAAAGCAAAAGCCCAAGGCCCGCCCAGCGGGACTGGGTTTTGCTTGAGTCGCAGCGGCGGTGTGTGCCGGTGGCACACGTCCACCGCACGACCGAGCCGAAGGCGAGACAGCGACCGAACGTCCTGGCCGCTTCGTAGCGTGACAACTTTAATATAAGAGAGGTTTTCCTTATGAATTTAAGCCGAAAGTGGCTCAACGAGTTTGTAAAAATAGACGCCCCCGACCGGGAGTTTGCCGAGGCCATGACCCTGTCCGGCTCCAAGGTGGAGGGCACCGCCGATTTGGGGGCGGAGATATCCAACGTGGTGGTGGGCCGCATCCTGTCCATGGAGCGCCACCCGGACAGCGACCACATGTGGATCTGCCGGCTGGACGTTGGTAAGAATGAGCCCCTCCAGATCGTCACCGGGGCGTGGAACATCCACCCCGGCGATCTGGTGCCCGCGGCCCTGCACAAGTCCACCCTCCCCGGCGGCAGGAAGATCGAGCGGGGCAAGCTGCGGGGAGTGCTGTCCGACGGCATGATGTGCGGCCTTTCCGAGCTGGGGCTGGACGAGCGGGACTTCCCCTACGCCGTCATCACCCCCGCCGCCATCCTGGGCGACTATAAGCCCATCGACCCGGCCAAGCCCTCCATCTCCCCGGACATCCGGCCGGGGGACAAGATTTTTGGCCCGGTGGTGGCGGCCAAGGTGGAGGCCGTCAGGGCCGGTGAGACCGCGGGCGCGTGGACCTGTAACATCTCCTACGCCGAGCCGGACGGCCCCACCGGCGCTGTCCTCACCACCAACTGTCCAAACCTCCACGAGGATGACCTGGTGGCCTACAACACCAAAACGGGGACTGTCTGTACCCTGGCCGACCTCCACGCCGAGCAGAGGGAATTCCCCCACTGCATCCCCGACGGCATTTTCGTCCTCCACGAGGACTGCAAGCCCGGCGACGACATACGCCCGGTGATCGGCCTGGACGACCATGTCGTCGAGTTCGAGATCACCCCCAACCGCCCGGACTGCCTGTCCGTCATCGGCCTGGCGAGGGAAGCCGCCGCCACCTTTGACAAGCCCCTGGCCCTCCACACCCCCGAGGTGAAGGGCGGGGCGGACGGCGTGCTCACCGACCTGCTGGACGTGGAGACCCCGGACGCCGACCTGGTGCCCCGGTACACCGCCCGGATGGTGCGCAACGTGAAGATCGCCCCCTCTCCCAAGTGGATGCGGGAGCGGCTTCGCGCCATGGGGGTGCGGCCCATCAACAACATCGTGGACATCACCAACTACGTCATGCTGGAGTACGGCCAGCCCATGCACGCCTTCGACTACCGCTATGTGAACGGCGGCAAGATCATCGTCCGCCGGGCGGAGGAGGGGGAGAAGCTCACCACCCTGGACGGCAAGGAGCACACCCTGAACGCCAACCACCTGGTCATCGCCGACGAGGGGAGAGCCGTGGGCCTGGCGGGCATCATGGGCGGATTGAACAGCGAGATCGTGGCCGACACTGCCGATGTGGTGTTCGAGTCCGCCTGCTTCGACGGCACCTGCATCCGCAAGGGGGCGCTGGCCCTGGGAATGCGCACCGAGGCGTCGGCCAAGTTCGAGAAGGGCCTGGACCCCATGAACACCCTGCCCGCCGTCAACCGGGCCTGCGAGCTGGTGGAGCTGCTGGGCGCGGGCGAGGTGGTGGACGGCGTCATCGACATCCTGAACTTCGTGCCGCAGCCCGCCGTCCTCAAGCTGGAGCCGGACAAGATCAACGCCCTGCTGGGCACCAACGTGTCCGGGGACGAGATGGTCCGCATCCTCAAGAAGCTGGACTTCGGTGTGGAAGGGGACCAGGTCACGGTGCCCTCCTGGCGGGGTGACGTGCGCCGGATGGCCGACCTGGCGGAGGAGGTGGCCCGGTTCCACGGCTACAACAACATCCCCACCACCCTCATGCGGGGACAGACCACCCGGGGGGGCTACTCCGCCGACCAGAAGGTGGAAAACCGCCTGGGCGAGGTGTGCCGGGCCTGCGGGTACAGCGAGATCATCACCTACTCCTTCATCTCCCCCTCCGCCTATGACAAGATCGGCTGGGCCCCTGACGAGCCCCTGCGGGAGAGCATGAAAATCCTCAACCCCCTGGGGGAGGACACCTCCATCATGCGCACCACCGCCCTGCCCTCCATGCTGGAGGTGCTCCAGCGCAACTACAACTACCGCAACCGGGACGTGAGGCTCTACGAGCTGGGCAAGGTCTACCTGCCCGGCGGGGCGGACGGGCTGGCGGTGGAGCCCAAGTTCCTCACCCTGGGCGCCTACGGCGGCGGGATGGACTTCTTTGCCATCAAGGGCGCGGTGGAGGCCGTTTTGAAGGCGGTGCGGGCGCAGGACGTGGCCTTCTACCCCTGCGGGGACGACCCGTCCTACCACCCCGGCCGCTGCGCGGGTGTGCGGGCCGGGGAGCAGCACATCGGCGTGGTGGGCCAGATCCATCCCGCCGTGGCCGCCAATTACGGGGTGGACGGCGAGCTGTACTGCGCGGAGCTGAGCGTGGAGGCCCTGCTGGCCGCCCGGGGGGCGGACCCGGAGTATGCCCCCCTCCCCAAGTATCCCCCCATCACCCGGGATATCGCCGTGGTGTGCGAAGAGGCCGTCACCGTGGGGGCGCTGGAAAACGCCATCCGCAAGGGGGCGAAGGGCCTGCTGAAGGAGGTCACCCTGTTCGACGTCTACCGGGGCAGGAACCTGGGCGAGGGCAAGAAGTCGGTGGCCTTCAACCTGGTGCTGCGCGCCGACGACCGCTCCCTCACCGGCGAGGAGGCGGACGAGGACGTGAAGAGCATTTTGGAGACGCTGGAAAAGGACTGCGGCGCGGTGCTGCGCTGACGCTGTTCCGCCTCCTCGCTCCCGCGCAGCGGGGGACGGCGCCTGCGCCGTAAATTCGGAGCGAAGCGGAGAATTTCCGCAGGGCGAATTCAGTTCGCCCGAGGAGGTCCAATGCTCTAGGCTCCCGGCGAACGTCGGCGTTCGCCGGGGCGGCGGACGAGGACGTGAAATCCATCCTTGAGACCCTGGAAAAGGACTGCGGCGCGGTGCTGCGGTAAAAAAGAGCGCGGGGCGGGATGCTGTCATCCCGCCCCGCCTTTTCATGCCGTTTCGTCAGAGGATGCCCCTGGCCAGCTTGAGGCGCAGCACCCGCAGCACGCTCTCGTCCAGCCGCTGCCGGGAAATGCCGCCGTCCTCCACCGCCCGGGTGAGGGCGGCGATGGCCTCGTCCAGGTCCTGGGGACACAGCAGCAGGTCCACCCCCGCCTGGATGGCGGCCACGGCGATCTCGCCGCTGCCGTAGTGGTCGGTCATGGCCCGCATCTCCAGGCTGTCGGTGATGACCACGCCGTCAAAGCCCAGCTCTTCCCGCAGAAGGCCGGTGACCACCTTGTGGGAGAGCAGGGCGGGCTGCTCGTCGATTTCGGCCACGATGAGGTGGCCCATCATCACCGCGTCCGCCCCGGCCTCGATGCCCGCCCGGAAGGGGACAAGCTCCGCGCCGCGCAGCTCGTCCAGGGTTTTGTACACGTACACCGAGCCGTAGTGGCTGTCGGCGGAGGTGTCGCCGTGGCCGGGGAAGTGCTTGAGGGTGCAGGCCACCCCGCCCTCGTGGAAGCCGCCCACGGCGGCGGCCACCAGCTGGGCGGCCTGGTCAAAGTCGTCGCTGTAGGCCCGGTCCCCGATGACGGTGTTGTTCCGGTTGGACCACACGTCGGCCACCGGGGCCAGGTCCATGTTGAACCCGCAGGAGAGGAGGTCCCCGGCGATGGTGCGGGCGTTTTCCGCCGCCTTGTCCGGGCCCTGGTCCTTGTAGTCCAGCATGGGGCCGATGTAGGTGGTGCCGATGGTGTGCATCAGGCGGTTGACCCGCCCGCCCTCCTCGTCGCAGGTGAGGATGAGGGGAATTTTGGAGCAGCCCTGGACATTGGCCAGCATGGTTTTTACCTGCTCCATGGTGACCAGATTGGTGGCGTCGTACAAAAGCCCCGCCACGGGATAGCGCTCCAGCGCCGCCCGGGTGGCGTCCCCCGCCGCCGTCACCCGGGACACCCCGGTGATGGCGGACGGCTTGACCACCAGCAGCTGGCAAATCTTCTCGTGCAGCGTCATCTCCGCCAGCAGCATCTCCGCCGGGTTGGGGGTGGGAGTGGGTTCCGGCTCCGGCGTGGGGGCGGGGGCAGGCGCGGGCGTGGGAGAGGCGGTGGGGGAGGGGGCGGCTGCGCCGGGCTGGGACGGCCCGCCGGGGCCCAGCGCCGCCAGCAGCCCGGCCCCGGCCAGGAGGGCGGCCAGTGCCAGCGCCGCCGGGAGCAGCCGGCGGGGGCGGGGGGATGGCGCGGCCCGTTTTCCTTTGTACACGGCGTATGCCTCCTTTCATGTCGGGGCGGGGGAGCGGCCTGCCCGCTTATCTGACAAAATTCTACACCATTTCCAGATTTGGCGCAAGGGCGGAATGGGTTTTCTTCCCGTTTGCAAAACGGACAGATTTTCCCTTGCGTTTGAGGGGAAACGTGATATAATATTTCTGCATGATTTGGCGCGCCCAGGCCCGCCCCGCGGGGGAGGGAGGGTCGCCGTCTGCCCGTCCGCGACGGGCCCGCCCGGCGCCGGAAGGGAAACAGAAATTACCCAGAGGAGGAGACATTGTGTTCAGTGGCAAATTGCATGGCATTCATGCGCCCCATCGGAAAAACACGGTGGACCGCGTTCCCGTGCGCCTGCCGGTGCCTCCGGTGATCACGGTGCCCATGTCCATGAACATCGGCGCCCCGGCCAAGCCTGTGGTCAAGCCGGGGGACGAGGTGAAGGTGGGCCAGATGATCGCCGAGGCCGGGGGATTCATGTCCGCGCCCATCTACTCCGGCGTGTCCGGAAAGGTGAAGCGCCTGGATGAGATCGTCAGCTCCAACGGCCGGTTTGACACGGTGGTGGTCATCGAGACCGACGGACAGCAGACCGTGTGGGAGGGCATCAAGCCCCCCGTGGTCACCGACAAGGACAGCTTTGTGGAGGCGGTGCGCCAGTGCGGCTGCGTGGGCCTGGGCGGCGCGGGCTTCCCCACATCCGTCAAGCTCAACGTGGACCCCGACCGGGTGCACGCTATCATCATCAACGGCGCGGAGTGCGAGCCCTATATCACCTCCGACACCCGCACCATGATCGACGATGCGGACAACGTGATCTACGGCGCCCAGCTGCTCCAGAAGTACTACACCGCCGACCGCATCGTCATCGGCATTGAGGACAACAAGCCCCAGTGCGTGAAGATCATGGAGGAGGCGGGCAAGGGCGTGCCCGGGTTCGAGGTGGCCTCCCTGCCCGCGCTCTACCCCCAGGGCGGCGAGAAGGTGCTGATCTACAACACCACCGGCGAGATCGTCCCCGAGGGCAAGCTGCCCATCGACGTGGGGGCCATCGTCATCAACTGCACCACCCTGGCCGTCATCGCCAAGTACATCAAGACCGGCATGCCCCTGGTGGAAAAGGTGGTCACCGTGGACGGCTCCGCCGTGGCCAACCCCCAGAACGTCATCGTCCCCGTGGGCACCCCCATCCAGGACGTGCTCAACTTCGCGGGCCTGAAGTGCGAGCCCAAGAAGGTGCTCTACGGCGGCCCCATGATGGGCACATCCGTCCCCAGCCTGGAGGCCCCCGTCATGAAGAACACCAACGCCATCCTGGCCTTCGACGAGAAGGACGCCGAGGACCCCGTGCCCTCCGCCTGCATCCGCTGCGGCCGGTGCGTGGCCCACTGCCCCTTCAACCTGATGCCCGCCGCCATTGAGGCCGCCTACAACAACAAGGAGCCCGAGAAGCTCAAGGCCCTCAAGGTGAATTTGTGCATGGAGTGCGGCTGCTGCTCCTTCAGCTGCCCCGCCCGCCGGCCGCTGGTCCAGGTGAACAAGCTGGCCAAGGCCATGCTCAACCAGTACAACGCCGAGCAGAAGGCCGCCGCCGAGAAGAAAGCGGCCAAGGAAAAAGAAAAGGAGGCGGTCTAAATGAACAACATGATCGTTTCCGTCAACCCCCACATCTACGCGAAGGACACCACCCAGACCATCATGCGGGACGTGCTCATCGCCCTGTTCCCCGCCGTCATCGCGTCCATCGTGTTCTTCGGCGTGAAGGCGCTGCTGGTGGAGGTGGTGTGCGTGGCGGTGGCCATGGGCTGCGAGTGGGCCTTTGAGAAGATCACCCGCAAGCCCATCACCATCATGGACCTGTCCGCCGCCGTCACCGGCTTGATCCTGGCCCTCAACCTGCCGGTGGATATTCCCATCTGGCAGGCCATGTTCGGCTCCTTTGTGGCCATCGTCGTGGTCAAGCAGTTCTTCGGCGGCATCGGCCAGAACTTTGCCAACCCCGCCATCACCGCCCGCGTCATCATGCTGGTGGCCTTCTCCGGGGCCATGACCACCTGGCACAACCCCGCCTTCGCCGGCTTTGCCGCCGACGCCGCCACCGCCGCCACCCCCCTGGCCGTGCTGAGCGGGGGGTCGGGCCAGCTGCCCACGCTGCTCCAGATGTTCCTGGGCGCCCGGGGCGGCTCCATGGGCGAGACCAGCTGCCTGGCCCTGCTCCTGGGCGGCGCGTACCTCATCTACCGCCGGGTCATCTCCTGGCACACCCCCGTGGCCTTCATCGGTACGGTGCTGGTGCTCACCGCCCTGCTGGGCAAAGACCCCCTCTATCAGGTGATGGCGGGCGGGCTGTTCCTGGGCGCCATCTTCATGGCCACCGACTACACCACCTCCCCCCCCACCCCCGCCGGCAAGCTGATCTTCGGCGTGGGCTGCGGCCTGATCACCGTGCTCATCCGCGTGTGGGGCAATTACCCCGAGGGCGTGTCCTTCTCCATTCTGCTGATGAACATCCTGAATCCGTACATCTGTGATTGGACCAAGACCAAGCCGTTTGGAGGTGTGCAGGCATGACGAAAGCGAAATCCAACGTGATGACCGATTTTGTGGCCCCCATCGCCGTGCTGGTCATCATCTGCGTGGTGATGAGCGCCCTGCTGGCCCTCACCAACAGCGCCACCGCCCCCATCATCGAGGAGGCCGAGCGCAAGGCAAACGAGGCCGCCCGGCTGGAGGTGCTGCCGGATGCCGACAGCTTTGAAAAAGTGGAGGCGGCAGGCCTGCCCGACGCGGTGAAGGAGGTCTACCAGGCGTCTAACGGAGCGGGCTACACCTTCTCCCTGACCACCACCGGCTACGGCGGCAAGAATACCCTGAAGATGACCATCGGCATCGACGCGGAGGGCAAGCTCACCGGTGTGAAGGTGCTCAGCCACAAGGAGACGCCGGGCCTGGGCTCCAAGGTCACCACCGAGGAGAGCTTCTACGGCCAGTTCCCCGGGCTGGACGCCGCCGGGGCCGCCGCCGCGGACACCATCTCGGGCGCGACCTTCTCCTCCAACTACTACAAGGCCGCCATCGCCGACGCGTTCGCCGCGTTCGAGCAGGTGAAGGGCTGAGGAAGGGAGGCACATGGATATGAAAAACAATAAGCTGAAAATCCTGACCAACGGCATCATCAAGGAGAACCCCATCCTGGTGCTCATCCTGGGCACCTGCCCCTTCCTGGCGGTCACCACCCAGGCGTCCAACGCCATCGGCATGGGCGCGGCGGTCACCTTCGTGCTGCTGTGCTCCAACGTGATGATCTCCCTGCTGCGCAAGGTGATCTCCGACAAGGTGCGCATCCCCTGCTACATCGTGGTCATCGCCTCCTTCGTCACCCTGGTCCAGATGATCGTCAAGGCCTACCTGCCCGCCCTGGACGTGGCCCTGGGCCTCTACCTGCCCCTCATCGTGGTCAACTGCATCATCCTGGGCCGGGCGGAGATGTTCGCCAACAAGAACGGCGCGCTGGACTCTGCCCTGGACGCCATCGGCATGGGCGTGGGCTACACCCTGGCCATGCTGGCCATGGCCTCCATCCGCGAGATCTTCGGCGCGGGCACCTGGTTCGGCCTGCCCGTCCCCGTGCTCAAGGACAACAACATCTCCATCATGACCATGGCCCCCGGCGGCTTCGCCATCTTCGGCATTCTGATCGCCATCATTAACAAGGCCAGCAACGGCAAGGCCATCAAGAAAAAGGACTTCAGCTGTGAGGGCTGCCCCAGCGCCGCGGCGTGCAACGGGCAGAACTGCGCTGAGAAGAGGGAGGCTGCCGCGAAATGATTGATTTTAAAGGCTTGCTCGCCATTGTCATGGCGGCCGTCCTGGTGAACAACTACGTGCTGGCCCAATTCCTGGGCATCTGCCCCTTCCTGGGTGTGTCCAAGAAGCTGGACCAGGCCGCCGGGATGAGCGTGGCCGTCATCTTCGTGATGCTGCTGGCCACCGCCGTCACCTACCCCATCCAGTTCTTCGTGCTCAACCCCAACGGGCTGGGCTACCTCCAGACCATCGTGTTCATCCTGGTCATCGCCGCCCTGGTGCAGCTGGTGGAGATCATCCTGAAGAAGTACATCCCCGCGCTGCACGCCTCCCTGGGCGTGTACCTGCCCCTCATCACCACCAACTGCGCGGTGCTGGGCGTGTGCATCAGCAATGTGGACAACTACCTCACCGCCACCGGCGGCTTCGGCGGCGGCTTCGTCCAGGCCATGTTCAACTCCCTGGGCTCCGGCCTGGGCTTCATGCTGGCCATGGTGCTGTTCTCCGGCGTGCGCAGCCGGGTGGACAAGTGCAAGTGCCCCGAGTGCTTCAAGGGCATGCCCATCACCCTGATCTCCGCCGCCATCGTGTCCGTGTCCTTCATGGGCTTCGCGGGCATCGTGGAAAACCTGCTGGGTTAAGGAGGGAGCGACTATGGAAATCGGAATTGCTGTCGCTGTTGTTGGCGTCATCGGCCTTTTGTGCGCGGTGATGCTGTCCGTAGCCTCCAAGTTCATGGCCGTGGAGGTGGACGAGCGCATTCCCCAGGTGCGTGAGTGCCTGCCCGGCGCCAACTGCGGCGCCTGCGGCTTTGCCGGGTGCGACGGCTACGCCGCCGCCCTGGTGGAGGACCCGGACCTGGCCGTCAACCTGTGCGTCCCCGGCGGCGCCACCGCCGCGGCCAGCATCGGCAAGGTGCTGGGCCGGGAGGCCGGCGACGTGGCCAAGCAGGTGGCCGAGGTGCGCTGCTCCGGCACCTGTGAGGCCACCTCCGTGAAGATGGACTACAAGGGCCTGGAGAGCTGCGCCGCCGCCAAGCTGCTGTTCGGCGGCACGGGCAAGTGCGTCTACGGCTGCATCGGCCTGGGCGACTGCGCCCGGGTGTGCCCGGTGGGCGCCATCCACATCAACGGCGGCCTGGCCCGGGTGGACGCCTCCGTCTGCATCGGCTGCGGCCTGTGCGCCAAGACCTGCCCCAACCACGTCATCGCCATCCGCCCCGCCGACGCCCACATGGTGGTGGACTGCAACAGCCACCAGAAGGGGGCGGGCACCCGCCGGAGCTGCTCCGCGGGCTGCATCGGCTGCCGCCTGTGCGAGAAGAACTGCCACACCGGGGCCATCACCGTCACCGACAACCTGGCGTCCATCGACTACGCCAAGTGCGACGGCTGCGGCAAGTGCATTGAGGTGTGTAAGGCCGGGTGCCTTGTCGCTTTGAACATCACCAAGGCCGAGGTCGTCAACGGCTGACAAACGACAAAAACGCCAACGAGGGAAGGCCGCCAAGCGGCCCTCCCTCTGTTGCGGTTTGGAGGAATCTGACAGGTGGACTGGCTGAAAACCCACAAAAACGACGTTTTTCTCATCGCCGCCCTGCTGATTTTGGCCGGGGGACTGGCCCTGTTTCTGCTGCTCACCCGGCAGGGCGGGGGGCTTGTCCGCGTCCAGATCGGCGGGGAGACGGTGATGGAGCTGCCCCTGGATCAGGATACCCGGATTGTGCTGGGGGAGGGCGGACACACCAACACCCTGGTCATTGCGGGCGGCGCCGCCCAGGTCACGGCGGCGGACTGCCCCGACCAGATCTGCGTGCGGCAGGGAGCGGTGCGCTACAACGGGGAGTCCATTGTCTGCCTGCCCCACAGGCTGGTGGTCACCATTGAGGGCGGCCAGGGAAACGGCGTGGACGTTATAGCGTGAGGATAGGCATGACCCGGCCATGCGCCCAATCCGAGCGTGAATGCGTTTGGGAGGAATGACATGAAAGTGTCTAAAGTCGCCCAATACGGCCTGCTGACCGCCCTGGCCCTGGTGCTGTCCTGGGTGGAGTCCCTGCTGCCGCCCCTGGGTGTGCCGGGGGTGAAGCTGGGCCTGCCCAACCTGGCGGTGGTGTTCGCCCTGTACCGGCTGGGGTGGAAGGACGCCTGCGTCATCTCCCTGGTGCGGGTGGCGCTGGTGGCGCTGCTGTTCGGCAACGGGGCGGCGCTGGCCTACAGCATCGCCGGGGCGGCGCTGAGCCTGGCCCTCATGGGCCTGCTGAAAAAAACGGGGAAGTTCTCCTCCATCGGCGTCAGTGTGGCCGGAGGGGTGGCCCATAACGCGGGGCAGATCCTGGTGGCCATGGCCATGCTGGAGACGGCAAGGCTGGCGTGGTACCTGCCGGTGCTGTGGATTTCCGGGACGGTGGCCGGGGTGCTCATCGGGATTGTGTCCGGGGTGCTGGTGAAGCGTGTGCCATAGTGCGGGGATAGGCGCAGCCTATTTCCATGCGCCCAATCCGGGCGTGAATATGATGTGTTTTTGAGGTGAGCCGTATTGAAGAAACGAAAGAAAAGCACAGCCGATTTGGTCCGTGCCATCCTGTTTGCGCTGTGCGCGCTGACCTGGATTCCCAATTGGCCGGTGGAGCGGGTGAGCTGGCTTCGGGCTGCCCTCCCCATCGTCTGCGCCGCCATCGCCGTCTGGAGCCTGATCCGGTATTTCAAAGACCGCGAAGCGGAGCGCGGGGAAGCATGGGGTGAATGATGTGAAAAAAGAAGTTTATCTGCTGCTGGCCGTCATATGGGGGCTGGGGGCGTGGGCCTGGATCGCGAACGTGACGCGCTATGCCGGGACCGGCATGCTGAACGGCTTTCACGTTGTGGCCGCCGTCTGTTCGGTCATCTGCGTTGTTTTAAATCTGGTGATTTATTTCCGAATGCGGAAAAAGGAGAAGTAAGGAGGCTCTGCCCATGAATTTAAACACTACCGGGCTGTTTGACCTGAGCCATACCCTGGCCGGGGACTATCTGGCCCGCTTTACATACCCCTGGCAGGCGCTGGACGGGATCAAGGAGCTGATCCTCGCCCTGGGCCCCGCCCTGGGGGACGGTTACGAGGAGCGCACCCCCCAGGTGTGGGTGCACGAGACGGCCAAAATTGCCCCCACCGCCTATCTGGGCGCTCCCTGCGTCATCGGGCCGGGCACGGAGGTGCGCCACTGCGCCTTCATCCGGGGCTCCGCCCTGGTGGGGGCCGGGTGCGTTGTGGGCAACTCGGTGGAGCTGAAAAACGTGATCCTTTTTGACAGCGTCCAGGTCCCCCACTACAACTATGTGGGCGACAGCATTTTGGGCTATAAGAGCCACATGGGGGCGGGGTCCATCACCTCCAACGTGAAGTCGGACAAAACCCTGGTCACCGTGAAGGACGGGGACGAGGCGGTGGAGACGGGCCGGAAGAAGTTCGGGGCCATCCTGGGCGACTTCGTGGAGGTGGGCTGCAACAGCGTGCTCAACCCGGGCACGGTGGTGGGTCCCCGCACCAACATCTACCCCCTGTCCTGCGTCCGGGGCGCGGTGCCGGGGGACAGCATCTATAAAACCGGCGGAGTTATTGTCAAAAAGGAGAAGTGAGTTTTTATGGGCAAATATTTCGGCACCGACGGCTTCCGGGGGGAGGCCAACGTGGAGCTCACCGCCGACCACGCCTACCAGGTGGGCCGGTTTCTGGGCTGGTACTACGGCCGGGGGAATCACAGGGCCCGGGTCGTGGTGGGCAAGGACACCCGGCGGTCCAGCTACATGCTGGAGTACGCCATCAGCGCGGGTATGGCCGCCTCCGGGGCGGACGTATACCTGCTCCATGTGACCACCACCCCCTCCGTGTCCTACGTCACCCGCACCGACGGCTTCGACTGTGGCGTGATGATTTCCGCCTCCCACAACCCCTACCACGACAACGGCATCAAGCTGCTCAACCGGGAGGGGGAGAAGATGGACGAGGCCACCATCCGGCTGGTGGAGGACTACCTGGACGGCAATCTGTCGGTGGACGGCCAGGCCATGCCCAAGCTCCCCTTTGCCGCCGGGGAGGGGGTGGGCAGCATTGTGGACCACACCGCCGGGCGCAACCGCTACATGGGCTATCTGATCTCCCTGGCGGTGTACTCCTTCCGGGGCAAGCGCATCGCCCTGGACTGCGCCAACGGCTCCGCCTGGTCCATCGCCCCCAACGTGTTCCGCTCCCTGGGGGCGGACGTGCATGTCATCAACGACCGCCCCGACGGGCTGAATATCAACCTGGACGCCGGCTCCACCCACATTGAGGGGCTGAAGAAATACGTGAAGGAGCAGGGCTGTGACGCGGGCTTTGCCTTTGACGGGGACGCGGACCGCTGCCTGGCGGTGGACGAGAACGGCCGCCTGGTGGACGGCGACCAGATCATGTACCTGTACGGCGCCTACATGAAGGAGCGGGGCAAGCTGCTCACCAACACGGTGGTCACCACCGTCATGTCCAATTTCGGCCTGTACAAAGCGCTGGACAAGGCGGGCATCGGCTACGCCAAAACCGCCGTAGGCGACAAATATGTGTACGAGGAGATGGTCCGGGGGGGCCACCGCCTGGGCGGCGAGCAGTCGGGCCATATCATTTTCTCCAAGTACGCCCGGACGGGGGACGGCATCCTCACCGCCCTGAAGGTGATGGAGGTGATGATGGCCAAGAAGGAGGCGCTGAGCCGCCTGGCCGCCCCGGTGACCATCTATCCCCAGGTGCTCATCAACGTGCGGGTGAAGGACAAGAAAGCCGCCCAGGACGACCCCAACCTCCAGGCGGCGGTGAAGGCTGTAGAGGCTGAGCTGGGGGACACGGGACGCATCCTGGTGCGGGAGTCGGGCACCGAACCGGTGGTGCGGGTGATGGTGGAGGCGCCGGAGAAGGCGCAGTGCCAAAGCCTGGCCCAGCGGGTGGTGGATGCCATCATTGCCCAGGGACACAAAGCGGAATAAATGAACCGGCTGGCCGCAGATGCGGTCAGCCGGTTTTTCATCCCGCGCTGCGGGGTTTCCGGCGATATGCCGTGCGGGGCGGCTCTCCTGGAAGCGCCTCCAGTTCGCGGCACATGGACCGGGGCGGGCCGGCGGCCCCGGCACGGGCGGTGCGCAAACTCAGGCGCGGCCTGTGGGCCCTGCCCATTTTATGATGTTCGGATACAAGCGGCAGCACAAATAGGGGACGCCGCGTCGAAAGCCCCACGCGCCGGGCGGGTGTGCGGCCGGGCGCGACAGGGCGGAGGGGTACATAGGGGCGCAGCCCCTATGCGCGCTCTTTGGTTCCTTTCTCTCGCGAGAGAAAGGAACCCCCCGGAGGGCGGACCCTCCGGAGGGTGGTGGACTACCTGTCCCACTTGGAGATAAGCGCCCGCAGCTGGTCGGCGAATTTGCCCAGGTCCTTGTTGGAGCCGCCCTTGTTGTGGGCGATGACCTCCATGAGCCTCTTCCCCACGTCCTCCAGCCGACGGTAGGCGGGGGAGCCCGGGTCCACCGGCGCGGCCTTGGGCTCCAGCACCACGCCCGGGGCGATCATGCGGTCCTCCAGCAGGTCGTAGACCTCCTCATAGTTGGGCGCGTGGGCGGAAAAGCCCATCTCGGTGAGGGTCTGGGCGTAGTTCTCCGCCGCCCGGGCCTCGCCGTGGACCACGAACACCTGCTGGGGCTTGGGGGTGTACATGCTGATCCAGCGCACCAGCCCATCCCGGTCGGCGTGGGAGCTCAGGCCGTGGAAGCGGACGATCCGGGCCCGGACGGCGATCTCCTCGCCGAACAGCTTCACGTGGTCCGCTCCGTCCAGGATGCGCCGCCCCAGGGAGCCCTCCGCCTGGTAGCCCACAAAGAGGATGGTGGACTCCGGCCTCCAGAGATTGTGCTTCAGATGGTGGCGGATGCGGCCCGCGTCGCACATGCCGGAGGCGGAGATGATCACCTTGGGCCGGGCGTCCAGGTTCAGCTCCCGGGATTCCTCGGTGCTCTCGGTGATATTCAGCCCCGGGAAGCGGAACAGCGCCCCGCCCCGCAGGTGCTCCACCGCCTCCTCGTCCAGGTAGCCGGTGAGGTCGCCGGAGAAGATTTCGGTGGCCGCCCCCGCCAGGGGGGAGTCCACATACACCTGGAAATCCGGGTCGGTGTCCACCAGGCCCTGCTCCTTGATCTCCCGGATGAAGTACAAAAGCTCCTGGGTGCGGCCCACGGCAAAGGAGGGGATGACCAGGTTGCCGCCCTTGGCCAGGGTCTCGTCGATGACCCTGGCCAGGTCGTCGGCGTAGTTGGGCTTCTCCTTCACATTGTGAAGCCGGTCGCCATAGGTGCTCTCGGTGACCACGTAGTCCGCCTCGGTGATGGGCTGGGGGGAGCGGATGATGGGCTGCTTGCGGTTGCCGATGTCGCCGGAGAACACGATCTTTTTGGTGAAGCCCTGCTCTGTGAGCCACATCTCCACGCAGGCGGACCCCAGCAGGTGGCCCGCGTCCACAAAGCGCACCTTGATGCCCTCGGCGATGTCCAGCTCCCAGCCGTATTCGCAGGTGACCAGGTGCCGCAGGGTCTTTTCCACGTCCTCCAGGGTGTACAGCGGCTCCACGGGAGGCTTGCCCGCACGCTTGCCCTTCTGGTTCTCATAGGCGGCGTCGTTCTCCTGGATCTGGGCGGAATCCCGCAGCATGATGGACAGCAGCTGGGCGGTGAGCCGGGTGCAGTAGATGTTGCCGGCAAAGCCCTGCTTTACCAGAAGGGGCAGGCGGCCCGAGTGGTCGATGTGGGCGTGGGTGACCACCACATCGTCGATATAGCCGGGGACGAAATCCAGCTCCCGGTTGTCCCTCTCGTCCCGCCCCTGCTGGAGGCCGCAGTCCACCAGCACCTTATGCCCGTTGACCTCCACGCAGTGACAGCTGCCGGTTACCGCCTTGGCCGCGCCGAAAAACGTAAGTTTCACTAAAAAGCACCTCTATTCTCTGTGGATAATATGTATAGTTTCCCTAATGGCATTGTATACCATAGGGGAGGAAATGTAAAGCGCAACCGAGGAAAATTTCCGCAGGGAGCACCCCTGATTTGGGAAATCCGGCTTGTCTTTTCCCAGGGGGGATGATATACTATAAAATAATGCGGCCGCTGTGCCCGCGGCCGGGGACGGCGCGAATGTGCACGAGCAAAAGGAGGACGCGCAGCATGGACAACATCACCTGTAGACAGAAAATACTGATTGTGGACGACTCGGAGATGAACCGGGCTATCCTGGCGGATATGCTGGGGGGGGAGTTCGATATCGTCGAGGCGGAAAACGGCGTTGAGGGTGTGGCCATGCTGCAAAAGCACGGGCCGGAGATTTCCCTGGTGCTGCTGGACATCGTAATGCCTGTGATGGATGGCTTCGGCGTGCTCACGCAGATGAACAAGTACCACTGGATCGAGGACATGCCGGTGATTATGATTTCGGCGGAGCGCGGGTCCAGCCACATTGAGCGGGCCTTCGAGCTGGGCATCACCGACTTCATCAGCCGTCCCTTTGATGCGCTCATCGTCCACCGCCGGGTGGTGAACACCATTCTGCTCTATGCCAAGCAGAAGCGGCTGACCGCCATGGTGGCCGAGCAGATCTTTGAAAAGGAGCAGCGCAGCAGCCTGATGATCGACATACTCAGCCACTGCGTGGAGTTCCGCAACGGCGAGAGCGGCATGCACGTGCGCAATGTACATATCCTGACCGAGACCCTGCTCAACGCCCTGCTGCGCAAGACCGACCGCTACCACATCAGCCAGGCGGACATCTCCGTCATCAGCATGGCCTCCGCCCTCCACGACATCGGCAAGATCGCCATTCCGGAGGAGATTTTAAATAAGCCCGGCAAGTTCACCCCCGAGGAATTTGCCATTATGAAGACCCACTCCATGGTGGGGGCGGAGATGCTGGAAAACCTGCCCTCCTATCAGAACGAGCCGCTGGTCCGCTTTGCCTATCAAATCTGCCGCTGGCACCACGAGCGGTGGGACGGAGGGGGCTATCCGGACGGGCTCAAGGGGGATGAGATTCCCATCTCCGCCCAGGTGGTGGCCATGGCGGACGTGTACGACGCGCTGACCTCCGAGCGCGTGTACAAGCCCCCCTTCAGCCACGAGCGGGCGGTGGCCATGATCGTGGGCGGGGAGTGCGGGCAGTTTAACCCCCAGGTGATGGAGTGCATGCAGGAGTGCGCCGATGAAATCCGCCAGGAGCTGGCGGCCGGCAGAGAGCAGAACCACGGCCAGAGGGATATCCAGAGCGTGGTCCGGGAGCTGCACAAGCACAAGGAGCTGGCCGCGTCCGAGCGCACGCTGGAGCTGCTGGAGCACGAGCGGATGAAGTACAGCTTCTTTGCCGCCCTGACCAAGGAGATTCAATTTGAGTACACCATTAATCCTCCCGCCCTGGTGCTGAACACCTGGGGTTCGGAAAAGCTGGAACTGCCGGAGGCGCTGCTTGATCCCTATCAGAGCGCCGAGGCGCTGGCCATTATCAACGCAGACGAGCAGGCGAGGCTGGCCGACGCCCTGCACAGCACCACCCCGGGAAGCCCTGTGGTGCAGTATGACTGCAAGCTGAACATCAAGGGGGAGGAGCGGTGGCACCGCATTGTGGCCCGGGCCTCCTGGTCCTCCGAGGAGCCCCCCCGGTATACCGGCTGCATCGGCAAGGCCATGGATATCCACAACTCCCGCCTTCAGATGGAGAACCTGGAGCGGCAGGCCTCCCATGATTCGCTTACCGGGCTGGTCAACCGGGACTATGCCAAAAAACGGATCATCGAACGGCTGGAGGACCGGCCCGCCGGCCACTATGCCTTGGCCATCCTGGATCTGGATTATTTCAAGTCCGCCAACGACACCTACGGCCACATGTTTGGCGACGAGGTGCTGAAATTCCTGGCCGAGCGGATGCGCCACAGCATCCGGGGCGGCGACATCGCGGCCCGGGTGGGCGGGGACGAGTTCCTCATCTTCCTGGAGTATAAGGACGACCTGGAGTCCGCCATTGAGGGCGTGTACAGCCGGGTGAACGGCGGCGTGTACAAGGACTTCACCATTTCCGTGAGCATGGGCGTGGCCAGCAACTCGGAGGCGGGGGGCGATTATGACAGCCTGTTCCGCTGCGCGGACCAGGCCCTGTATGTGGTGAAGCACAGCGAGAATAAAGGCCGCTATAACTACTATCACAAGGAAAACGCAATTGATACGGTCACATCGGCAATCTCCCCCATTGACGAGGAGGAGAACACGGAGGGCAAGGAGGAGAGCAAATGACGCTGAAGGAGTGCTACGCCGCGCTGAACGGCGATTATGAAGAGGTCATGGGCCGGCTTCGCAGCGAGCGGCTGGTGCAGAAATTTGTGCTGAAATTTCTGGAGGACGGCAGCTTCGAGCTGCTGTGCCGTTCCATGGAAGCGGGGGATCTTTCCGAGGCGTTCCGGGCCGCGCACACCATCAAAGGCGTGTGCGCCAATATGGCCTTTTCCGCCCTGCTGGATTCCAGCAGCCAGCTCACCGAGCGCCTGCGCGGGGGAGACGGCGGGGCGCAGACGCAGGAGCTGTTTGAACGGGTAAAGGCGGACTACGCCAGGACGGCCCAAGCGATCCAGGCTTTCCGGGAGGAGGCCGGGGGATGAAGAATAAGACGACCCGATTCCTCCTTACCAGCCTCATCGGGGTAGCTCTGCTGTGCGTATGCGTGTTCGGGGTTTTTGCTGTTCATATGGGCAACCAGAGCGCCGTCACCATCAACCAGGTGGGGACGCTGTACATGTCCAGCATGAGCCAGCAGATATCAGTTCACTTTGAGAGCATCATCGGGATACAGATGGAGCAGCTGCGGGCGCTGGTGGGCACCATCCCCTCTGATGTCATCCACAGCGACAAGACGCTGCAGCAGCAGCTCATGGCCCAGGCCAAGGCCCGGGACTTTGAATACCTGGGCTTCTACGGCAGCGACGGCAGCTTTGAGATGCTCTACGGTTCCCAGCTCACCGTCACCGATCCGAAACCCTTCCTGGACTCGCTGAACAAGAACCAGGAGAAGGTGGCCATTGGAACAAATGCCCAGGGCCAAAAGGTGGTTTTGCTGGGGGTCCCATCCCCCCATCCGCCCACGCCGGAGCACGACTGCGCCGCCCTGGTGGCAGGGCTGCCCGTGACCTACATCAGCGACAATCTCTCCCTGGAGGAGAACAGCGAGCGGGCCTATTCCTTTATCATCCGGCGGGACGGTTCCTTCGTGATCCGCAGCAACAACGCCTACCGCAACAACTATTTTGAGCGGGTGCGGGTGCTCTACGAGGACGTGAACGGCATTACGGCGGAGGAGTACCTTGAGGAGCTGAACGCCGCCATGGTGGAGGGGATTGACTACTCCAACGAGTTCACCATGGGAGGGGAGCGCTACCACCTCTACTGTACCCACCTGCCCTATTCCGAGTGGTTCCTGCTCACCTTCCTGCCATACGGCTCCATGGACTCTATCGTTACCGGCTTCAGCCATGAGTGGAGCAGCCTGACCATCCTCAGCGGCACAATTATCCTTACCGCTCTGCTTCTGGTCTTTTACAAGTACTATGGACTGACCCGGAAGCAGCTGCGGGAGGTGGAGGAGGCCCGCCAGGCCGCCGAGGCCGCCCGGAAGGAGGCCGAGCACGCCAACCGGGCCAAGAGCGAGTTCCTGTCCAATATGAGCCACGATATCCGCACCCCCATGAACGCTATCGTGGGCATGACGGCTATCGCCACCGCCAACATCGACGACACCAGGCAGGTGCAGAACTGCCTGAAAAAGATTGCGCTGTCCAGCAAGCATCTGCTGGGCCTGATCAACGACGTGCTGGATATGTCCAAAATCGAGAGCGGCAAGATGACTCTGAATATGGACCAGGTGTCCCTGCGGGAGGTGACGGACGGCATTGTGGCCATCTGTCAGCCCCAGGTAAAGGCCAAGCGCCAGCAGTTCGATGTGTTTATCCATGATATCTCCACGGAAAACGTGGTGTGCGACAGCGTTCGCCTCAACCAGGTGCTGCTCAACCTGCTGTCCAATGCCATCAAGTTTACCCCCGAGGGCGGGGAGATACACATGGCCCTCTATGAGGAGCCGTCTCCCAAGGGGGATGACTTTGTACGCATCCATATTGAGGTGAGGGACACCGGCATCGGCATGTCCCGGGACTTCCAAAAGCACATCTTTGACTCCTTTGCCCGCGAGGACAGCGCCCGGGTCCACCGCACCGAGGGCACCGGCCTGGGCATGGCCATCACCAAGTATATTGTGGTGGACGCCATGGGCGGCACTATTGACATGGACAGCAAGCAGGGCGAGGGTACGCAGTTCTCCGTCACGCTGGACTTGGAGAAGGCCCAGGTGATGGAGGAGGATATGGTCCTGCCCAACTGGAACATGTTGGTGGTGGACGATGACCGCCAGCTGTGCGAGTCCACCGTGGCGGCGCTGGCCTCCATCGGCGTGAGCGCCGAATGGACCCTGGACGGCGAGAACGCCGTGGCCATGGTGGTCAAGCGCCACCAGCGGGGGGACGATTACCAGATTATCCTGCTGGACTGGAAGCTTCCGGGCATGGACGGAATTGCCACGGCAAAGCAAATCCGCCAGAAGCTGGGGGATAAGGTACCCATTCTGCTCATCTCCGCCTACGATTGGGGGGAGATTGAGGCAAAGGCCAGGGAGGCGGGCATCACTGGGTTCATTTCAAAGCCGCTGTTTAAATCCACCCTGTTTAACAGCCTGCGCCAGTTTGCGGGGCCGCTTGAGGCCGGAGAACAGAAGCCGGAGCAGAAGGGGCCGGACCTGCGGGGCCGGCGGGTGCTGGTGGCGGAGGACAACGAACTGAACTGGGAGATTGCCTCCGAGCTGCTCAGCGCCGAGGGACTGGAGCTTGCGTGGGCGGAAAACGGCCAGACCTGTGTGGAAATGTTTGAACAGTCGCCGGTCGGGTACTATGAGGCGATCCTTATGGACATCCGAATGCCGGTAATGGGGGGGTATGAAGCCACCCAGGTTATCCGCACCCTGGAGAGGCCGGACCGGGATCTGCCCATCATCGCCATGACGGCGGACGCCTTTGCCGAGGACGTGAAGCGTTCGCTGGACTGCGGCATGAACGCCCATATCGCCAAACCCATTGACGTGCAGGAGGTTCTGCGTCTGTTGGATAAATACCTGAAATAAGGCAAGCGGCTCCCGGCGGAAACCGGGGGCCGCTGTTTTTTGGCTGGTCCCGGCCGCATACCGGACGGGCCGGGAGAAATAGGGTGGAGACAGGGGAACGGGAGAGCTGCGCACCATTCCTCGCTGACTCACATAGATTGAAGAGAAACGAGAGGCAGCCCGACCCGGCAGCGGCGGGCGCCGCCAAAACTTGGAGGAGGCTTCAGGATGCCCAACATTCGATATTTTCTGGGCGGCAATACGCCCACAGGTTTTTTCTCCCTCTATCACCAGCTGTCAAAGCCGGATCGGCTGCGGGCGCTGTACATCATCAAGGGCGGACCGGGCAGCGGAAAATCTACCCTTATGCGCCGGGTGGAACGCCATGCCCAGGCCGCCGGGCTGGAGACGCAGCAGGTGCTGTGCTCCGGGGACCCGGGCTCGCTGGACGCGCTGATTCTGCCCCAGCTGAGGGCGGCGCTAGTGGATGGCACCGCGCCCCACGTGGTGGAGCCCCAATGCCCCGGCGTGGTGGAGCGTTACATAGACCTGAGCCAATACTATGACCGCGCCGGTCTCCAGCCCTTGAAGCAAAGCATACTGGCCGCGACGGCGGAGTATCAGGGCCATTACAAGCGGGTATACCGCTGCTTGGGGGCGGCGGGGGAGCTGCGCCGGGACATGAATGAGCTGGTGGATACCCAGCCGGTTCAGAAGCGGCTGATCAAGAGGGCGGCGGGTATTATAAGCCGGGAGCTGAAGGGCCCCGCGCAGGGAGAGGGACGAGCGGAGCAGCGCTTTTTGTCCGCCGTCACCCACAAAGGCGCGTTCACGCTGTGGGACACGGTGTCTGCCCAAGCCGACCGGGTGTATGAGCTGGCTGGAGATTACGGGCTGGCCCACCACATGCTGTCCCCCATCCTCACGGCGGCCCTGGCCGCGGGCCACGACGCGGTGGCCTGCCCGGACCCTATGGCCCCTGACCGGCTGGCCCACCTGATTTTTCCGGGGCTGTCCCTGGCCTTTGTCACCTCCACCCAGGAGGACCCCTGGCCTCACCGGGCCTACCGCAGGCTGCGCCTGGACGCCATGGCGGACGCGGAGGCATACCGCATCAACCGGCCCCGCCTGCGCTTTACAAAGCGGGTGGCGGCGGCCCTGCTGGACGAAGGGGTGGCGGGGCTGGCCCAAGCTAAGGAGGCCCATGACCGGCTGGAGAAGCTCTATAACCCCTATGTGGACTTCGACGGCGTGGCCCGGATGGCGGACCAGGTGGCCGACCAGGTGCTGGCGCTGGCGGACGAATGAAAAGGCGGGGAGAACCAAGGTTCTCCCCGCCCACGCGCAGGATACCATATTTTAGAGCCGTCGGACAGTTTACAGCCGGTAGGACAGTACAGCCATAGAACATTTGGAGTCGATAGGACAGTACAGCCGAGGACAGTTTACAGCCAGTCGGACACAACATCATTCAGGGCGGCGGGTGTGACGCCGTTGCGCACCAGCAGGCCGCTGAGTTCATCAATACGGGCGGCGCTGCACGTTACATTTGGTACGCTGGCCTGCTCACCGCCCTGTTCCGCGATCTTGACACCATAGCTCTCGCAGGCAAAGAGGCCTACGTCCATCTCACCGATGAGAATGAAATAGTCAAAGCGCCGGACCGCGCCGGCCTGATCAGCCAGCTCCACGGTTTGCAGGAATAATTCGCGCACGTATTCGGTTCACCTCTCTTTCTCAACTCCTATTATCCGTGCTTTTCGCCCAATTGCAAGGGAAAGAAATCGCAGAATTCGACAAAAATCGACACAGATACAAGATGTGGAAAAATTGGATCAAGTTGGGATACCAGCACTGGTCAGGCTACATATTTTAAAAGAGATTTTCTGTTAAATTGCACAAAAACTAAAAGCGGCCTCATGTGAGGCCGCTTTTAGTTTCAGAAAGAAGTCGGGAAAGCGCTTAGACCTTGCTGGCCTTGAACGCCTTGATCGCTTCGGCGAGCATGGGCCCTACCTTGAACAGGTCGCCGGTGATACCGTAGGTGGCCGCGTCGAAGATGGGGGCGCTGCCGTTCTTGTTCACGGCGATGATGCACTCGGAGTCCTGCATGCCGGCCAGGTGCTGGATGGCGCCGGAGATGCCCAGGGCCACGTAGATCTTGGGGTGGACGGTCTTGCCGGTCTGACCCACCTGGTGGTCGGCGCTGATGAGGCCGGCGTCCACGACGGCGCGGGAGGCGCCCACAACGCCGCCCAGCACGTTAGCCAGCTCCTCGGCAATCTCAATGCCCCGGGTGGGGTTGGAGCTGATGCCGCGGCCCACGGCCACCACCACGTCCGCGCCGATCAGGTCCACCAGCTTCTTGGCGGACTTCTTGATCTCGATGAGGTCCACGTGGATGTCGTCCTTGCTCAGCTGCACGTCGATGTGCTCGAGCACGGTCTGCTGGCTCTTGGCCTCGTCAAAGGCCTGGGTCTGCATCACGCCGGGACGGACGGTGGACATCTGGGGGCGGTAGTCCGGGCACACGATGGTGGCCATCAGGTGGCCGCCGAAGGCCGGACGGGTCATCTTCAGGTTCTTGGTGTCCTCGAAGGGGGTGTTGTCCACGTCGATGGTGGAGGTGGTCTTGAGGAAGGCCTTGTACTTCTCCACGTCCACGTCCAAGTGGGTGCAGTCGGCGGTCAGGCCGGTGTGCAGCCGGGCGGCCACACGGGGGCCC
>CAJUEG010000010.1 GCA_910584835.1 uncultured Oscillospiraceae bacterium
TGGTGTCCTGCCAGACCGAGCGCTCCCAGTTCCAGAACGAGGAGACCTGTATGAAAATGCTGCGCTCCAAGCTGATGCAGATCAAGGAGCAGGAGCATCTGGACAAGATCTCCGACATCAAGGGCGTCCAGCTCAAAATCGAGTGGGGCAGTCAGATCCGCTCCTATGTGTTCATGCCCTACCAGCTGGTCAAGGACAACCGCACCGCTTATGAGACCTCCAACGTCAACGGGGTGATGGACGGCGACCTGGACGGGTTCATCAACGCCTACCTCACCGCCGCCGCCACGGGGAGCTGGGCGGCAAAATAACGGCACGGCCCTCCCGCCTTGCGGCGGGAGGGCCGTTTTGCCGCAGCGACCCATAGGCCGGGCCATGCGGCGAAAATAACCCCCCTTGCTTTTCATCCGCCGTTGTTCCATTCTCCCGCCCCGCCCAAGAAAAATTGGTGCGGATTGCCAAGATGCTCTTGAAAGAACCATCGGATATTTGTATAATAGTGGAGTAACCGGCCGGTGCAGCCAATTGCAGAGCGGCCGGCCAAAGAGAAACGAAGGAAGGAAAGGTGAACAAATGAAAAGAGCACAAAGCAAGATCATGGCCCTTCTGCTGGCTGTGGTCCTGGCCATCGGGCTGGCGGTCCCCGCCGCCGCGGCGGCGGGACCGGCTTCCGGGGCCCCGGAAGCCGATCTGGAGGGCAAGATCGTCATTCTCCACACCAACGACGTCCACGGCGCTATTGAGAACTACGCCAAGGTGGCCGCCCTGAAGGCCGAGTATGAGGAGGCCGGCGCCGTCGTCGTGCTGATGGACGCGGGCGACTTCATCCAGGGCACCACCAACGTCAGCGACTCCGAGGGCTCCACCGCCGTCGAGCTGATGAACCTGGTGGGCTATGAGGTAGCCGCCCCCGGCAACCATGAGTTCGACTACGGCTACGCCAACCTGAAGGAGCTGGAGAAGGCCGCCAAGTTCCCCATTCTGGCCGCCAACGTGAAGTATGAGGGCAAGAACGCCTTCGGCGACCACATTGTGCTGGAAAAGGGCGATAAGAAGATCGGCGTGTTCGGCCTGGACACCCCTGAGACCGCCACCAAGGCCCACCCTGCCAAAATCGCGGGCGTCACCTTTGTGGGCGGCGAGGAGATGTACACCCTGGCCCAGGCCGAGGTGAAGGCCCTTCAGGACGAGGGCTGCGACTACATCATCTGCCTGGGCCATCTGGGCATCGACGATGAGACCGCCGCCACCAAGAACCGCTCCATCGACCTGCTGGAAAAGGTCACCGGCATCGACGTGTTCATCGACGGCCACTCCCACTCCACCCTGGAGGCCGTCAAGGAGGCCACCGGCGGCACCGGCAAGGTGGGCGACACCTACCTGACCTCCACCGGCACCAAGCTGGCCAATGTGGGCCGGGTCATCCTGGACGGCGACACCATCACCATCGACAGCGTTTCCACCGAGGACATTGAGGCGTCCGAGGACAGCAACGTCGCCAAGCGCGCCAAGGCCATCGCGGACGAGATCGAGGCCGAGTACGGCGCCACCTTCGCCGCCTCCAAGGTGGACCTGAACGGCGACCGCGACCCCGGCAACCGCACCGAGGAGACCAACCTGGGCGACCTGATCACCGACGCCATGGTGTGGCTGGTGACCAAGGACGGCGGCCTGGAGGTGGACGATGACCACGTGGTGGCCATGACCAACGGCGGCGGCATCCGCGCCCCCATCGCCAAGGGCGATATCAGCAAAAACGACGTGAACACGGTGCTCCCCTTCGGCAACACCGTGGCCGTGGTCTATGTCACCGGCGAGCAGCTGCTGGAGGTCCTGGAGGCGTCCACTTACTGCACTCCCACCGCCGTGGGCGGCTTCCCCCAGATCGCCGGCATGAGCATCACCGTGGACACCACCAAGGAGTTCGACCAGGGTGAGCTTTACCCCGACACCACCTATTATGCTCCCGCTTCCATCAACCGCGTCAGCGTGGAGTCCGTCAACGGTAAGGACTTCTCCCTCACCGATACCTACGCCGTCATCAGCAACGACTTCTGTGCCGCCGGCGGCGACACCTATTACGCCTTCTCCACCGCCACCGTGGTGGACACCGGCGTGGCGCTGGACGTGGCCCTGATGCAGTTCATCACCGACGAGCTGAACGGCACCATCAGCGAGGCCTACGCCGAGCCCGCCGGCCGCATCACCATCAAGAAGCCCGAGGTCCAGCCCGAGCCCGAGCCTCAGCCCGAGCCTCAGCCCGAGCCCGAGCCTGAGCCCGAGCCCGAACCCCAGCCCGAGGGGACCTACACCGTGGTGCCCGGCGACAACCTGTCCAAGATCGCCCGCAACCACTACGGCGACAGCTCCAAGTGGCGCGTCATCTACGAGGCCAACAGGGATCTCATCTCCAATCCCAACCAGATCTGGCCCGGCCAGGTCCTGGTGATCCCCGCCGCCTGAGCAAATTTTTACAGCACCCACGCATGGGGCCCCGGCCAGCCGCCGGGGCCCCGCTATTTGCGCCATCCCGGCGAAAAAGAAACTTTTGGAAATTTTCTTGACACCTGGAAGAAATGGGAGTATACTCAAAGTAAAGAAAAGGAAAGTTTTGACTTTTGAATGACTGTCCAAGCCATGCGGAGTCCCACTTGCGGCACAGCGCCACACAGGCGGGGACGCCTCGCTGGCGGGGACTTTTATTTATTTCCGCCGACAGCGTCTCAGCCCGCCGCAAGTGGAGAATACATCCTGTTATTTCCCTGACCGGGCTTGTCCGCCGCTTGCGGGCCGTATGGATAGGCCGCGCCCCCCGCTTCCCTGCGGGCGGAGAGGAGAGAACAAAATGAAAAGCGTACTGCTAAAGCTGCGGGAGACCCAGAGCTCCATGAGTTCCACCGAACGGGCTGTCTCCGACTACCTTCTGACCCATCAGGGCGAGGCCATGAGCCTGAGCATCCACCAGCTGGCGGAAAAGACCTTTGCCTCCCCCTCCACCATCATCCGCATGTGCCAGCGCATCGGGTTTGCCGGCTACAAGGAGTTCCGCCAGGCCGTCACCTGCGAGGTAGCGGTGCGGCGCTTCAGCCATGCGGAGCAGCCCCTCCAGGAGATCTCTCCCTCCGACACAACGCAGAACATCGTGGAGAAGGTCACCCAGAAAAATATTCTCTCCCTGGAGGACAGCAAAAACCTGCTGGATGCCGAAACGCTGGACGCCTGCGTGGAGCTTCTGAAGAGCGCCCGCACGGTGCTGCTGTTCGGCTTGGGCGCTTCGCTGTATGCCGCCCGGGACGCCTATTTGAAGTTTCTCCGGCTGAATAAGCCCTGCGTCATCAACGACGACTGGTCCTCCCAGCTGCTCCAGGCCAAGAACTCCAGCCCCCAGGACCTGGCTATCGTGGTATCCTTCTCCGGCGAGACGGCGGAGGTCATTCAGTCTATGCGGGCCCTCCGGGAAAACGGCACCCCCATCATCGCCATTACCCGGTGCGTCCCCTCCCCGGTGGCGGAGCTGGCCGACTACCGGCTTTATACCACCGACGACGCGGCCACCCTCCACGACGGCACTATGTCCTCCCGAATCTCCCAGCTCAACGTCTTCGACGTACTGTATACCGCCTTTGTCACCGCCGGGCTCAGATACAAGGTGCAGCGGTTTGTCCCCTCCCGGGAGGCCGGCACCGCCTGAGCCCCCATTCCGGCCGCAGCCAAAGAACTGGCGGCGAGGTAGAATCCGCCTCCTTTCATCCCTTTCAAACTCCCCTTGACGGCCTGTCTTCCTTGTTATACAATGGGAATGAGGGTAAACTATTCTTTCAAAGGAGGACCTCCATTCATGAAACCCACCGTCTATTTCACCCGTGACCTCACTCCCGCCGCCATGCTTCGGCTGTACGACGCACTGGGCGTCAAGCTGGAGGGAAAGGTGGCTGTCAAAATCCACTCCGGCGAGCCCGGCAACCAGAATTTTCTGCGTCCCGACTTCATGAAGCCCATGATCGACCACGTGGGCGGCACCATCGTAGAGTGCAATACCGCCTACGAAGGAGGGCGCAACACCACCCATGCCCACAAGATCACCATGGAGCGCCACGGCTGGCTCAGCGCCGCCCAGGTGGACATCATGGATGAGACGGGCGATATGGAGCTGCCCATCCCCGGCGGCAAGGTCATCCAAAAGAACTTCGTGGGCGCGCACCTGGCCGGCTATGATTCCCTGCTGGTGCTCTCCCACTTCAAGGGCCACCCCATGGGCGGCTTCGGCGGGGCGCTGAAGAACATCTCCATCGGCATCGCCTCCTCCCGGGGCAAGCAGTATATCCACGGCGCGGGGGACATGGACAAATTCTGGGACGCCGATCACGACTCCTTCCTGGAGGCCATGGCCGACGCCGCCTGGTCCGTCCATCACCGCTTTGCGGGCAAAATCGCCTACCTCAACGTGATGAAAAACATGTCGGTGGACTGCGACTGCTGCGCCGTGGCCGCCGACCCCAAGATCGGCGATATCGGCACCCTGGCCTCCCTGGACCCGGTGGCCCTGGACCAGGCCTGTCTGGACCTGGTGTACGCCTCCGGCGACCCGGGCAAGGCCGATCTCATTGAGCGCATCGAATCCCTCAACGGCGTCCACACCGTGGAGGCTGCCGCCGCGCTGGGCATCGGCAGCCGGGAGTACGAGCTGGTCACCCTCGCCTGAAAACGCAGAGGCCGCAATTCCGCCTACAGAAAAAACGGGCAGCTATCCTCAACGGATAGCTGCCCGTTTTATCGGGAGCGGCGGCCTTCCTTGAGAGGCCGCCAGTCGGGCCCGGCTTGGGCAAGGATGAATCCCCGGCAGCTGTTTTTCAGCCATTTGACATATGGCAGAGGATGGCCTATACTGACCCTGTGACAAGGAGGCGGTTATATGGACGTTCAAAGCTACTTCCCCATTTGGGATAAACTGGAGCCCACCCATCAGCGGCTGATTCTGGACAGCCTGACAGAGCGGAACGTCAAAAAGGGCACTGTGATCCACAGCGGGGACATGGACTGTACCGGGCTGCTGCTGGTGCGCTCCGGCCAGCTCCGGGCCTATATCCTCTCGGACGAGGGCCGGGAGATCACAGTCTACCGGCTCTTTAACCGGGATTTGTGCCTTTTTTCCGCCTCCTGCATGCTGCGCAGCGTACAGTTTGACATCACCATTGAGGCGGAGAAGGACACACTGCTCTGGGTCATCCCCGCGGAGGCCTACCGGCAGGTAATGGAGCGCTCCGCCCCCGCGGCCAACTATACCAGCGAGATCATGGCGGCACGGTTTTCCGAGGTGATGTGGCTTATTGAGCAGATCATGTGGAAGAGCCTGGACAAGCGGGTGGCCGCCTTCCTGCTGGAGGAGTCCGCCATCGAGGGCGCGGCGCTGCTGAAGCTCACCCACGAGGCCATTGCCAACCACCTGGGCACCCATCGGGAGGTGGTCACCCGGATGCTCCGCTATTTCCAGAACGAGGGCATGGTCAGGCTGGCCCGGGGCGCCGTGGAAATTCTGGACGAAAAAAAACTGGCTGCCCTGCGGGACGCATAGGGAGCCTTCCGTCATGGATGGTGTGATTTTGATATGAGCTTTGGCATACCTTCCGGGGCAAAATACATTCTTCAAACCCTTGCCGGCGCAGGCTATGAGGCATATCTGGTGGGCGGCTGCGTGCGGGACCTGCTGCGGGGGGCCTCTCCCCACGACTGGGATATCTGCACCTCCGCCCGCCCGGAGGAGTCGAAGGCGTGCTTTGCCGGCCGGCGGGTCCTTGAAACCGGGATGAGGCATGGCTCCATCACCGTGCCGGTGGACGGCCGTTCCTATGAAATTACCACCTACCGCGCGGAAGGGCCCTACTCCGACAGCCGCCGCCCGGACTATGTGCGGTTTGTCTCCAGCCTGGAGGCGGACCTGGCCCGGCGGGACTTTACCATGAACGCCATCGCCATGGGGTTGGACTCGGGCCTCCAGGACCCGTTCAACGGGCGGAAGGACATTGAGAACGGGGTCATCCGCTGCGTGGGGCAGCCTGACCGGCGGTTCCGGGAGGACGGCCTGCGGATCATGCGGGCTCTTCGATTCGCGGCGGTGCTCGGCTTTGAAATTGAGGCGCAAACCGCCCGCGCCATCCACGAAAGCCGCGCCACGCTGGGGCGTGTGGCGGCGGAGCGCATTAACGCCGAGCTGCGCGGGCTGCTGGCGGGGCAGCACGTTGGGGATATTCTGCGGCAGTACCCTGATGTGCTGTGCCAGTTTTGGCCGCCGCTCACACCGCCGGCGGCGCCGGGGCAGGACAATCCCCGGCCCTGCCGGGACGAATGGGAACACACCGTCCAAGCGGTCAACGCCGCGCCGCCCTGCGTGGAGCTGCGGCTCGCCCTGCTCCTCCATGATATCGGCAAGTCCGCCTGCAAACCTGCGGATAAAAGCGAAATCGGACGCCTCCATGGCCGCCCGGACGCTCAGCTGGCGGACCAGATGCTCCGGGCGCTGAAATTTGACCATAAAACCCGGGAACGGGTGGCCGCCCTGATCGAATGTTACGACGAGCGGCTGCCGCCCCAAGGGCCGGCCATCCGCCGCCTGCTCAGCCGGCTGGGCGCGGAGCGCTTTTTTCAGCTGCTGGAGGTCAGGCGGGCGGATATCCTGGCGCGCGCCTGCGGGCACACGGATATCCGGCTGATGGAGCTGGACGAGATCAAGCGCATCGCGGAGGAAGCCGTGGCCCAGGGGCAGTGCCTGACCCTGCGGGACCTGGCGGTAAACGGGAGGGACGTGATTGCCGCCGGGGTCGCCCCGGGGCCGGCGGTGGGGCGGGTGCTGAAGGGGCTGCTGGAACAGGTCCTCAACGGCGATGCGCCCAATGAGCGCGAGGCCCTGCTGGAGCTGATCGCCCGCGCCCAGCCGCCATTTGAAAACAGCAGCGGCAGCGGAAAATCCGCCGTCTGGGCGCGTTGACCTGTTTTAAGCGCCTTGCCTTTTCCCCAGCGCGGGCTCCCTCGCCTTCCATTGGTCCAGCGCCCACAAAATCCCCGTCACAGCCAGCCCCGCCGCGGCCAGGGCCAGCCCATCCCCCCGGCTCCCGGCGCAGGCGCGCAGATAGAGGGACAGCGGCGACCACCGCACCGCCGGGGCCAGGGCGGGAAACAGCAGCGACAGGTCCGCCGGCACCGGCGAGAGCAGCAGCGCCGCCGCCGGAACAAAGGGCATTACCGCGGGCAGGGCCTTCCACGCCGCCGGAACCCGGGCCAGCGCCAGGGCCAGCGCTCCCCAAAACATCAGATACGGCATCAGCGGCCATATATAGGCCCAGGGCCGCTCCAGCGCCAGCAGCGCCAGCGCCCCGGACGCCAGCGCCGGGGCCAGCGCCCCCGCCAGCCGGGGCAGCAGCAGCTCCATCCTCCCCCGCAGGGGGAGCAGCCTCTGGGCAAAGGGGCTGTCCAGCCAGCGGCCCAGGTCCATGGCGGTGAACAGCGCCCAGACAAGCAGCACCACGCCGGTCAGCCCCGCCAGCAGCCCGTCCACCCCGCTGTCCGCCAGCTCCAGCGCTTCCAGCGCCCGGCCGTCCGCCGTCTCCAGCCTTACCTGCACCCGCTGCTGTTCCAGCAGCTCCTCCTCCAGCCGGGGCCGCGCCGCCGCGGCCTCCTCCCGGTCCAGCGCACCGCTGTCCACCAGGTAGTCCTCCGCCACCCCGGGGGCCGCGAGCTGGGCCGCACAGGCCGCCGCCGTCTCCCGCACCAGGGGATAGACCGTGGAGCCGGGCCCCGTCAGCAGGGTGAACAGCCGGTAGGTATCCCGCCGGGCCAGCCGGTCCTCGAAGTCCTCCGGCAGTATCAGGGCGCAGTCCCACCGCCCCGCGGCCACCTGCCGCCGGGCCTGATCTTCGTCCGCCGCGAGAAAGGTGATCACCACCCCGCTGCGGGCGGAGATTTTTTTCCAAAACTCCTCCCCTCCCCGGACGGGCAGCACCACCCCCACCCGGACGGGGGCGGACGCCTCCTCCGCCGGCAGGACGCCGCGCACGCCGAAGGTCAGCAGCGGCAGGCAAAGCAGCAAAAGCCAGCTGCGCCCGCTCGCCAGCTGGGCCCGCAGGGCGCTTTTCAGGCAGGTCCACACAAAGCTCATTCCTCCGCCTCCTCCCGGTCCGCCTCCCGGCGGTACAGGGCGAAGGCCCCGGCGGCCATACCGGCCGCCGCCAGCGCAAGGCACACCCAGCCGGACCGCTCCGCCTCATGTCCCATGGCCCAGGCCGCCGTCTGCCGCAGCCAGCTTACCGGGGACAGCCACCCCAGTTCCTGAAGGGCCCGGGGCAGCAGCGCCGGCGGCACGATCCCCCCCGCCAGCATGAGGGACAGCAGGGAGACGAGAAAAGCGGCGGCGCCGCATCTCCCCGCGCTCCCCGCCGCCAGGCAGCACAGCGCGCCGAACAGTGAGCAGAATACCGCCATCACCGCCGCCGCCCCCAGCAGGGCGGGGACGTTCCGCCCCTCCCCCGCCGCCAGCAGGGCGGGAAACAGCAGAAGCAGCAGCAGCGGCACACCGGCGGCCACGCCGCTGAAAAAGCCCGCGGCGCAGCTCCTCCCCGCCCCCCGCAGCCGCCGCTGAAACCGCAGCCAGTTCCCCGTGTACACCGGCATGAACAGCGGCGCGGCGGACAGGGCAAAGTAACACAGCAGGGACAGCGCGTAGTGCAGCGGAATGGGCAGGGCCTGGGTGGCGGACACCTGCCGCATCTCAAAAAAATTTGCCCGATCCAGCGCCATGGCGATATAGCGCAGGTTGATCCCGGCCGCCGCCTGCTCCCGGGTCAGGCCGGGGAACGGGCTTTGCTCGTACAGGTCCAGCACGGCGTATACCCCGCCTTGAAAGGCGGACAGGATATCCGCCGCGCTCTGCCCCACCCACAGGAGAAGCAGGGATTCCAGCGGCCGGTCTGCCGCCGCGATGAGCCGCAGGTCCGGGTTTTCCCCCTGCCTCACCCCCCGGATGAACTCCTCGGGCAGGGCCAGCACCGCCGTGACCTCCCCCCGCTCCAGCGCCTCCAGCGCCTCATCCTCCCCCATGGCTTCCATGCGGCAGTACTGGGCGATGTCCTCCATAGCGTTCATATACTCCGCCAGCCGCGCCGGGGTGGGGTCCCCCTCCGGCGCGGTGACGGCCAGGGTGACGCCGCGGAAATCCACCCCCCGGGTGAGCAGCGCCTGGGCCGCCCGGCCCGCCCCCAGGGGAAGCGCAAGGCACAGCAGGGCAAGCCCCGCCGTCAGCCAAAGCTGCCGGCGGAGCCTGCCCATGGTGAGCACCAGGTAGGTTGTGAAAAAGCGCAGCGTTTCCATTCCAAATCTGTTCAGAGCAGATACCACAGCAGCTCCGGGGGGATCAGCGCCATCATATCATAGACCCACTGCTCCGCGTTGTCCTGGAGGCTGCGGTACAGCTCCGTCAGGTCGCCGTCATCCATATCGCCCAGCATCTGGGGGGCGGGTGCGGACACCCGCATCCCTTCGCAGGGGCCCACGTAGTACTCCAGCCCCAGGGAGCATACCTCTATCCCTGCCGCTTTCACGCTCATGTCGTCCAGCTTCAGCTCCACCCAGTCCTTTCCGATGGTGAGCCGGCCCGTCATCTCCAGGGACGCGGTATTGGCCACCCCGATCTCCCACTGGAAGTTTCCCTCGTCCGCCTTTGGCTCGTACCGCAGCCGGGAGGTGACCCGGCCGGCATCCATGCGGACGGTGGTCTCGTCTGTGAACGCGCCGCCTCTGGCGGCGTGGTCGCCGGTGGATTTCACCATAAGTTTTTCGCCGCCCGCCTCCACCTCCAGGCTCAGATCGTCCACGTAATTCCCGCCGCCGCCCAGGTACAGCCCGACCTTCTGCGTTTGGCCGCCGGCCTGCCCCTCATACACCACCGCGGAGACATAGCCGCCGCCGACATACACGTTCAGCTCCAAATCGCCCTGCTCCTCCACCAGCTGCCTGAGCGAATCGGCCATCTCGGCGCAGGGGCTGCCGTCCGTCCCGGCCAGCGTCGAGTCGATCTCGTCCTCGGGCACCCCCATGGAGCGGAGCATCTCCCGGAGACCGTCTCGGCTGTCCGCCTGTTCCATGGCCTGCTCCATGGCGTCGATATAGTCCTCCATGGCCTCCCTGGGAACCGTCACGCGGTATGCCTCCGCACTTACGCCGCTGCCGTTGACCTGTATGGTCTCTCTGCCCGTCTTGTCCACTTTCACCCCGTCCAGCAGGTCTTTGCCGGCCTGCCTGGCCATCTCCCGCGCCTGTTCCTCGCCGGGGGTGAACGCCTCCACCAGGTCGAAGAGGTTGAAGCTGATGCTCTTCACATCCACGCTGTCGTCCTCCGCCCCCAGCCGGTCCAAATCCACGCCCAGGGTCTCGGTATTCATCCCGTAGAATTTCCCCCCGGTAAACTGGGGAGAGCCCAGGCTGACAATGCTGTCCTCCGCCAGCAGCTGGAAGACGGCGAAGTCCTCGCCACCCCAGAAGGCGGCCATCTCGCAGTCCATCTTACGGTTCTTCCAATCCGCGTCGGCTGCCACGCGCAGCCCCAGCCCCTTCAGCGCGGACAGATCGCTGCCCGCCAGGTCGCTGTTGACGCTGTTGAGCTCCAAGCTGTAGCGCTGGGTCCCCGACCGGCTGTCGCTCAGCCCTCTCAGGTCGGGCAGCTCCAGCTTTCTCCCCGCCTCGGCATAAGCGGCGGCGGTCTTGGCAAAAGCCTTCTCCACCTGCCCCCTGGGGGAGGAAAACAGGCCGGACAGGGCCACTGCGGCCAGCACGATCACCACTACCGCCGCCGCGATCCCGCCGATGATAAGCCCCTTGCCGGCCCTCCTCCTTCCGCCGCCCTCAAAGGACGGCGCTCCTCCGGCGCCCGCCGCTCCAGGCCCGGGGGCTTCGGCTGCACTCCCGCCGGAGATTACCGCGCCGCAATGGGGGCAGAATTTCGAGCCGTCGGCAATCTCTTTTCCACACTTGAAACACAGCATGACAGGGTCCCTCCCATTCTCTTTCATTCCGGGCCTCTTCCCTCACTCCAGAAGCCGCCCCTCCTCCAGCCGCAGCACCGCGCCGCACAGCCGCTCCAGCTCCGCCGGGTGGTGGCTGCACCAGACCAGGCTGCCGCCCCCCGCCGCAAAGCCCTCCAGCCAGTCCAGCAGCCGGGGCACGTACGCCTGGTCCAGCCCCGATGTGGCCTCGTCCATCAGCAGCACCTCCGGCCGGGGCAGCAGGGCCATGGCAATGCTCAAGCGCTGGGCCATCCCGCCGGACAGGGTCCGAATGGGGCGGCGCAGCAGCTCCTCCAGCCCCAGCAGCTCCAGGATATCCCCCGGCAGCGCCCCGCCCAGCCCGCAGGCCCGCTGCCAAAGCCTGAGCTGCTCCCCCACGGTGAGCTCCCGGGCCAGCCCGGCGCTCTGGGGGACGTAACCCAGCCGCCGGCGGAGAAACCGCCGGTCCCCCAGCACGCTGCGCCCCTCAAAAAGGACGTCGCCGCTGTCCGGCCGCTGGATCTGGGCGATGAGCAGCAGCAGCGTGGATTTCCCCGAGCCGTTGCTGCCCGCCAGGCCCAGGCACTGTCCTGGGGGCAGCAAAAAACTGACGGGGGAGAGCACCAGCCTGCCCCCGTAGCTCTTGCAAAGCCGACGCACCTCCAGCATGGCTCAGTCTGCCCCTCCCCTCGGGCCGTCAAACGCGTTCATGCTCCCCTTCCTCCATCCGATATGCGCTTTGGCCCCCGCGGCCCGGGGGCCTTTGCCTCAAGCATAGCACATTCGGCCCCTCCACGCAAGCCGTTCCCCACATTTTGCGCGCCCTTCCGGGCAGGGCCGCGCTATTCCCACACGGACGCGATGATCCCGCCCCCCAGCACCGTGCCCCTCTCATCGTAGAGCACCGCCGACTGCCCCGGGGTCACCGCCCGCTGTGGCTGGCCGAACTCCAGCCGCACCTCTCCGCTTTCCGGCCGGACCGTCACCGGCTGCTCCCGCTGGCGGTAGCGGGTCTTGGCCAGCGCCCCAAAGGGGGCGGACGGCGCGTCAACGAGCCAGTTCCAGCCCCGGACGGCGCAGCCCCGGGAGTACAGCGCCTCCTCCGGCCCCACGGTGACGGTGTTGTCCGCCATGCACTTGGCGCACACATAGATGCGCCGGTCGGAGGACACCCCCACCCCCCGGCGCTGGCCGATGGTGAGCCCCGCAGCCCCCCGGTGGCGGCCCACCACCCTGCCGGACATATCCACAATGTCCCCCTCGGGGTAGGTTTTCCCGGTGTAGCGCTCCAAAAAGGACAGGTAATCCCCGTCCGGGATGAAGCAGATGTCCTGGCTGTCCCGTTTGCGGGCGTTGGGGAAGCCCGCCCGCGCGGCGATCTCCCGGGCCTGGTCCTTGCTCAGCCCCCCCAGGGGGAACAGCACCCGGCCCAGCCGCTCCCTGGGGATGGGGTAGAGCACATAGCTCTGGTCCCGGCTCAGGTCCGCGGCCTTGGCCAGCCGGAACGCCCCGCCCTCCTCCGCGATCCGGGCGTAGTGCCCGGTGGCCAGATAATCGCACCCCAGCTCCTCCGCCTTGTCCAGCAGCAGCCCGAATTTCAGCGCCCGGTTGCAGAGCACGCAGGGGTTGGGGGTCTCCCCCCGCTCGTAGGCGTCCGCAAAGGGCTGGACCACCTCCCGCCGGAACTGCTCCGAGCAGTCCAGGACATGGTGGGGAATCCCCATCCGCCGGGCCGCCTCCCGGGCATCCTCTATGTCCCCCGGCTGGCTGCTGAACAGCTTCATGGTGACCCCCACGCACTCGTACCCCTGCTCCTTCAAGATGTACACCGCCGCGCTGGAATCCACTCCGCCGCTCATGGCCACCAGCGCCCGCCCGCCCTGCCTCATATCCCCGCACCTCCTGCTTTTATGGGAAAATTATAGGGCCCGGGGCCTCCCCTGTCAAGGGAAAGCCCCGGGCCTCCGTTTTCCGCTCTTTACAGGGCCCTGAGCATGGCAGGCCCCTTTTTCGCCAGGATGAGGACGCACGCCGCCGTCAGCGCCGCCAGCAGGGCCAGGGGCAGGGCCAGCGCCGCCGCCGGGGAGATCATGCCGCCCAGCCAGTACAGCAGGGCGCACACACCCAGCGCGGCCATGGGCACGAACATCCCCAGGGTGACGGCCAGGGACTGCTTGACCACCACCGTCTCGTTCACCGCGTCCAGCTTGGGGAAGGTCAGGCCCATGAGCACCCCGAATGCGGCGTGGATCACGCAGAACAGGAGCATGGCCAGCAGCAGCACCGCCCCCTCCCCGATGGACAGCCGCAGGGCGATGGTGAGGCATACCCCGGAGGCCACAGTGCAGGGCACGCTGAGCAGCAGCTCAAAGCCGGTCTTGATCCACAGCAGGGGCTTCTCCCCCACCGGGGCCTCCCGGAGAATCCACAGGTACTTGCCCTCCAGGCTGATGGACGGCGCGGCAATCACGCAGGTACACAGGCAGAAGCCCATCACCAGCGCCGCCATGGGCATTACGGGCAGCGCGCCCCCCATCATGGCGATGACCGCGTCCAGCTTCCCCTGCATCACCAGCGCCGCCACGCCCGCCCCCAGCAGCATAATGAGGCCGATGCCCGCGTTCCAGAAATACATAGGGGTGCCGAAAAACCGCTTGGCCTCCTTGGCCAGCAGGGCCTTTTTCTGCCCGGAGGCGGCCTGGGCGGACAGCTTATAGTCGTTCCGGGCGGACCGGGCGGCGAAGGCGGTGACCGCCTGGCGGTACACTCTGCCCAGGCCAAACACCACCAGGGCAAAGGGAATTACGCAGCAGGCGGCGAAGGCCAGCAGCTTTCCCCAGTCCCCCATGATGCCGTCCGCCATCCACAGCATGGGGGCGGCCCAGCTCAGGGACTCCTTCACCCCCATGGCGTTGGCGGCCAGCCCCTCGATCATGCCGTTGAGGTTAAAGGCAAAGTAAAATACCGCCGCCAGGTACAGCGCCATGACGATGTTCTGCCCCAGGGCCCCCTTGGACACTTTGGCGGACAAAAACGCCACCAGCGCCCCAAAGAGGACAGACAGCGCCGTGTCCAGCAGGGGCAGGGCAAACACCGCGATGATGAGCCGCACCCAGAACAGTAGGCTGCGGCCCACCCCGCTCTGGGTCATGAAGGCGCACACCGCCCCGGCGGGGGCCAGCACGAAGAAGGAGAACAGCAGGTTTTCCAGGTAGATGGCCGACACCCGGCTGATCATCAGCATGGTGGAGGACACCGGCATGGACAGCAGCAGGTCGTTGTCCTTGCCGCCGAACACCACGCCCTTGACGGCGAAGGTGGTAAACATCAGGCCCCCCACCAGCGCCCCCATGCCCATGAAGATGAACACCAGCACCTCCATGTGGACGGGGGAGAGCACCTCCATGAGCATGAAGCTGTAGAAGCCGGACAGATACAGGCCCAGAAAGGCGATGAGCAGCATGGCTCCCACGCCGGTGGCCGCCTTTTTCCGGCTGTTCCCCCGGGCGTTGGTGGAGGAGAGCAGCATGGATTTGACGCTCACCTTCAAAAGGGCAAAGAACTTTTTCATTTGTCTCCCTCCAGCTCCAGGAACACGTCCTCCAGGGAGGAGTCGCCCACCAGGGCTTCCGTGGGCCCGCACTTCACCAGCCGCCCGTCCTTGATGATGGCGATCTGGTGGCACAGCTTTTCCGCCACCTCCAGCACGTGGGTGGAGAAAAACACCGCCGAGCCGCCCCGGCACAAATCGGCTAAGTACCCCTTCATGATGTGGGAGGCGGAGGGGTCCAGCCCCACAAAGGGCTCATCCAGGATCAGCAGCCGGGGGCGGCGGATGAAGGCGGAGATCAGGGCCAGCTTCTGGCGCATGCCGTGGGAAAAGCTGCCGATGGGGGAGCCCAGGTTACCGGTGAGCTCAAAGGCATCCGCGTACTTTTTGATGTCGGCGGTGCGCTGGTCCGCCGGGATATCGTACAGGTCGGCAATGAAGTTCAGGTAGTCGATGCCCTTCATGAACTCGTAGAGGTCCGGGTTGTCGGGGAGAAAGGCGGTGACCCGCTTGGCGCCCACCGGGTCCTTTTTGACATCGTGGCCGTCGATGGTGATGGTCCCCTCGGTGAAGTCCATCACTCCGGCGCAGGCCCGCAGGGTGGTGGTCTTGCCCGCCCCGTTGTGGCCGATAAAGCCGTAAATCTCGCCGGGGCGCACGTGGAGGGTCAAATCGTCCACCGCTTTCTTGCCGCCGGGATAGGTCTTGGAATAGTGTTCGATGCGAAGCATAGCGTTCTCTCCTTTACAACACAAATAGAACCTATTTTTAAAGGTTACAGCGGGTATAAGGTTGTTTTGCTCACAACGGCTCAGCGTTTCTATTTGTACCGCACTGCGGTGCCGTACACCGTGATCTCCGCCGCCCCCTGCATGATGGAGGCCGAGGCGTAGCGGACGTTGACCACGGCGTCGGCCCCCAGGGCCTCCGCCTCGTCCACCATCCGCTTGGTGGCCAGCTGCCTGGCCTCGTTGAGCATGGCGGTGTAGCTCTCGATCTCACCGCCCACAAAGGTCTTCATCCCGGCCATAAAATCCTTGCCGAAGCTCTTGCACTGGACCACCGAGCCCTTTACCAGGGACAGCGCCTCAATCTCCCGGCCGGGGATATGGTCAATATTGAGCAGCAGCATCCTCTTCCCCTCCTCTGATCTGCTTGATGCGCTGGTACAACGCCGCCAGCACCCCGATGATGACGATGACCGGGATGGCTGCCAGGCCGATGATGACCCCGATGGGGGGCGCGTCCTCCGGCGAGACGGTGAAGCCCCACACGATGAGGGCGATAAACGCCGCCATCATCACCAGCACCACCACCGCCGCCCCCACGGGGCTGACGTACCGGGTCAGTTTGTCCTGTTTTCCCACGTTCATGAACTTTGTCCCCTCCTGTTCCTGCCGCTCCATGCTCTCCAGCACCCCGTCGGCGTCCAGCGCGTCCAGCTGGCTGCGGCTGTCCCGGATCTGGGCGCATACGCCCTGGGCCGCCTCTAGGTTGGCCTGCCTGCGCTGGAGCTGGATCATGTGCCGCCCCATGGCGTCCTCCAGAGTGAGTGAGCCGGACTTGAGGCGCAGAATCTCCTCAATGGGCACGTCCAGCATCCGCAGCAGCTTGATTTTTTTCAGCCACGCCACGTCGGCGTCGCTGTAGTCCCGGTAGCCGTTTTCGTTGTTGCGCCCGGGGGTGAGCAGCCCCTCCTTTTCATAGAAGCGGATATTGCCCTTGGTGATGCCCACCAGCTGCTCCACCTGATTGATTTTCATCGTCTTCCCTCCCTCGCTGGAGCCATGGTACACCTTCCACAGGGTGGAATGTCAAGGCTTTTTACGAATTTTTAAGAAAAAAGAGAGCGGCGGGGCCGCTCTCTTTTTTGGTCGCAAAGGTTATACCCGGTGTCACGCTTCCTCCAGGGCCTGGGCCAGGTCCTGAATCAGGTCGTCCAGGTCCTCCAGCCCCACGGAGAAGCGCACCAGGTCGGGGGACACCCCGGCGGCGGCCAGCTCCGCGTCGTTCATCTGCCGGTGGGTGGCGGAGGCCGGGTGGAGCACGCAGGTCTTGGCGTCCGCCACATGGGTGGCGATGGAGGCCAGCTTGAGCCCCGCCATAAACCGCTCGGCGGCGGCCCGCCCCCCCTTCACCCCGAAGGACACCACGCCGCAGCACCCCCGGGGGAGGTACTTCCGGGCCAGCTCATGGTATTTGTCCCCGGGCAGCCCGGCGTAGCGCACCCAGGCCACCTTTTCGTGCTTTTGGAGGTACTCCGCCACCCCCTGGGCGTTGGAGCAGTGCCGGGCCATGCGCAGGGGCAGGGTCTCGATGCCCATGCCCAGCAGCCACGCGTTCATGGGCGCGGGGGTGGAGCCGAAGTCCCGCATGAGCTGGGCGGTGGCCTTGGTGATATACGCGCCGCCCTGGCCGAACTTCTCGGTGTAGGTCACCCCATGGTAGCTGTCGTCCGGGGTGGTGAGGCCGGGGTACTTGTCCTTGTGGGCCTCCCAGTCGAACCTGCCCGAGTCCACGATGGCGCCCCCCACGGCGGCGGCGTGGCCGTCCAGATATTTGGTGGTGGAGTGGATTACGATGTCCGCCCCCCACTCGAAGGGCCGGCACAGCGCCGGGGTGGCGAAGGTGTTGTCCACAATGAGGGGCACGCCGTGGGCGTGGGCGGCCCGGGCGAACTTTTCGATGTCCAGCACCGTCAGGGCCGGGTTGGCGATGGTCTCGCCGAACAGGGCCTTAGTGTTGGGCCGGAAGGCGGCGTTCAGCTCGTCCTCGGTGCAGTCCGGGTCCACGAAGGTGAACTCGATGCCCATGCGCTTCATGGTCACGGCGAACAGGTTATAGGTCCCGCCGTAGATGGCGGTGGAGGACACGATATGGTCCCCCGCCGAGGCGATGTTGAAGATGGAGAAGAAGGAGGCCGCCTGGCCCGAGGAGAGCAGCATGGCCGCCGTCCCCCCTTCCAGGGCGCACAGCCGGGCGGCCACCGCGTCGCTGGTGGGGTTTTGCAGCCGGGTGTAGAAGTAGCCCGACGCCTCCAGGTCGAACAGTTTCCCCATCTCCTCGCTGGTCTCGTAGCGGAAGGTGGTGGACTGGATGATGGGGATGTTGCGGGGCTCCCCGCTGCCCGGGCGGTAGCCCGCGTGGAGGCAGCTGGTGTCAAAATTCATGGGTATCCCTTCCTTTCTCAATGGGCTTGTTTTCAAAAGGCCGGTCACTTGGCCTCCACCACCCGGACCCGCTGGCCGCTGCCGTCGATGTAGACCGTCAAGGTGTCGGAGAAATTGCGGCACTCGCCCAGGCTGTCAAATACGATGGCCGTGATGTCGCCGGTATCGGGAGACCAGATCGAACCCTCTTCGGCCCCTACGGGCGGCTGCTCGCTGTCCCAGATTCCTCTGTTGGCCAGCATCTCCTGCACCCACCCGGGCGCCGTGGTGGACTGGCCCGTGGACGCGGCACCGTTGAAGCACTGTACGTCGTCGTCCACCGGGTACACGCCCTTTTTAGTGCGCACATAGGTCACGCCGTTCTGCGTGTAGAAGTCGGACGAGGACACATTTTCTATGGCCTGGAGGTAGGTGACCCCGGAAAATCTCCCGTCATACTCCAGGATGGCCCCGTAACCGTTGGCGTAATAGGCGCCGGCAACGGGCGGATAGCTCCTCGTGCCGTCCTTTCTGGTGAACATCAGCCCGGATATCGACTCAAGAATCCACCTGGTCTTGCCTCCCGAGCTGGTTTTCACCAGCTGATAGCCGGTAAGCACATCAATCCGGCCATACTGATATCCATCGCCCGAGTAGCCGTTCATGATGATCAGGTCTATCAGCCCCGAGCTGTCCTTGTGGTACTGGGCGGCGGTGGCGGTGGCAGGCACCTCGGTCAGGTTTCTGAGCACCAGCCCCTTCATGGTGTGCTCATAAATCTGCACGCCGGGGCTCACCCGCATCTTGTCCAGCATCATATCCGAGGTGTTGAGCCTGGCGCTGGTCCTGGTTCCCGCGGGAGTCAGGGACAGCTCCCCCCGCTGGGCGGAGGACGCATTGAGGATGTCCCCCGGCTGTCCTCCGTCTTTCCGAACGCCGCCGGACAGCGTCAGCTTGCAGCCCAATACCTGGAACTTCTTTTCATCCCCCACCGTCGCCTGCACGCCCAGGGCCAGGGAGGTCACATTGCCCGCCTCCTTGGGCAGCACGCCGGCCACCTTGCCGCTGGCGGTGAACATCAGGGTAATCTTGTCGCCGATCTTGTGCCCGGCAAAGGAGCCGACGCCGTCCGCCATCACCTCAAACCGGTTGCCGCCCGCCGCGGTGATCCGGCTGGGGGAGCCGGGGGAGGGCGACGCGTTCTCGTACACGCAGGACAGCCGGACGTCGCACACCTCCAGCACCTTGTTTACCGGGTCGTATGTGGCCACGTCGTACTGCTTGATGGCGCTCAAGGGGACCTCCGCGCCGTTTTTGCGCACGGTATAGCCCTGCGCACCGTCGGTGATGGAGCGGAAGGTGCCATAGTTTGCCGTTTTGCTTCTCACAATGATGAAGCCGCTCTCAATAGACGCCTCCGCCCGGTACAGCCCCGCCACGCGGCCCTGCCCGTCGAAGTAAACCGTCACCAGGTCCCCGGTGCGCAGGTCGGCCATGTACTCCTTGTAGGTGGTCACCCGCGCGTCATAGGCCGAGCCGGTGTAAACAGGGGTGTCCTCCGACAGAGTGTACCGCCCCTCGCCCTTGAGGTAGAGATAATAGGCCTGCTTGCGCTCCACCGGGGCGGTGATGTAGGTGGACTCGTCGGGGAGCAGGGTGACAAACCGCCCCTCCTTGTCCAGCATAGCCCACCCGCGGCTGCCCATCAGAGCCTGGTCCACCGGCCCCGCGCACTGGTAGGTCCGGGTGTCCTCCCCCTCCGCCACCACGGCCCAGCCCTCCTGGCCGTTGACGGTGGCGTTGGCGGTGAGCAGGATCGCGTTCTCCTTCAGTTGGCCCAGCTTGTCCGCGCAGGGCTTTTCCTGCCCCTTGGCGGGGATGGTCAGCATATTGTAAAACAGCAGGGCGGCCTGCCCACGGGTGATGGGCCCGGCGGGGTTTTCCACCTGTATCCCCTGGTCCAGTCCCAGCAGGGCGGCGGTCTCCACCGCGCTGTGGGGCCAGGCCCGGTTGGCCTCCGTCCCATACTCCAGGATGCGCAGGGCCAGGGTGACCGCCTCCTGGTAGGTGACGGTCTGGTCGGGGCCGAATTTACCGTTGCCCAGCCCCAGCATCAGCCGCACGCCCGACTCCGCCGGCACCTGGGTGGTGGCGGCCACGTTCACGTAGCCCCTGGCCCAGTGCTTCCCCATGTCGGCGAAAATGGTGCGGTATGCCTGGGCCTCGGCCTGCTCCCTCATCCCCAGCAGCTCCACCGCCATCTTGCACAGCTGGGCCCGGGTGAGGTGTCCCTCGGGGGAGAACTTCCCCTCCCCGGTTCCGCTCACCACGCCCAAGGCGGCCAGCGCGTCCGCCGCCAGCGACATCCGATCGTCCTCCACGTCGTGGAATTGGACGGCCTGGCCGGGCAGCACCATCAGAGAGAGCAGCGCCGCCAGAGCCAGCAGCAGGGACAGCGCCCGTTTTTGTCTGGTCAGTCTCATATGTCGTTCCTCCTTATTCCGCCCGCAGGGCCTCCACCGGCTGGAGGCTGGACGCCTTGATGGCCGGGTACAGCCCGAACACCACCCCCAGCACCACCGAGAAGGTAAACGCCCCGATGGTGATGACGGAGCTGGGCCACAGAATCATGCCCTGAAGCAAAAACTTTCCCGCGATCAGCGCGCCCATGCAGCCCAAGACAATGCCGATCAGCCCGCCGATGCCGCAGATCACCGCCGCCTCGATGAGGAATTGGACGATGATGCTCCGGCGTTCCGCGCCGATGGCCTTGCGGATGCCGATCTCCCGGGTGCGCTCGGTGACGGTGACCAGCATAATGTTCATGATGCCGATGCCGCCCACCAGCAGGGAGATGCCCGCGATAGCCCCCAGCACCAGCGACTGCATCAGGCTCTGCTCCTGCATCTGGCTGGACCAGTCGTTGTTACTGTACACATCGTAATACCCGTTCTCGTCGTTGATAAAGCCCCCCAGGAACGCCTTGAGCTTGGCGATGGCCAGGGTGGTGGCGGAGGCGCTTTTGGCCTTCACCACGTACTGGTTGATGTCCTGGTTGTTGTTCAGGGTGCGGTTAAAGGTGTAGGGCAGCAGCACCACGTTGTCCATGTCGCTCATGCCCTCCAGGCCCGTGGGCTCATACCAGCCCACCACCAGGAAGGGCTGGCTGTTGATAAAGATGGTCTCCCCCACCGGGTCCACAAAGTCGAAGAGCAGCTGTTTCGCCCCGCCCCCCAGCACGCACACCCGGTTGGCCTTGTCCACATCCAGGAAGGACAGCTCCCGGCCTCCCCCCAGGGTGTAGTTATTGCACACCCCGAACTGGTCGGAGCCCAGCTTGAGGGACACCCGCTTCTCCCAGTCGTCCCAGTTCTGGGTGTTGAAGGTCTTGGCGCCGTATTTGATGGTGATCTCCTGCCACACATCGATCTGGGGGGTCACCCCCACCACCAGATCCTGCATCCCCAGGCAGTACTCGTACAGCAGCTCGGAGATGCTGCCGCTGCTCCCATAGTATTGGTAGGCGTAGATCTGGATTTTGTTGTCCCCCATGGCCTCCAGGTATTCCATGTTCTTCTTGTTCTGCCCCTGGACCACCGACACCATGATGACCACCGAGGCCACGCCGATGATGATGCCCAGCATGGTGAGGAAGGAGCGCATTTTCTTGGACGCGATGGACTTGAAGGCCATCTTGAACGCCTGCATCAGGTTCATACCCAGTCCACCTCCTGGTGCCTGTCGGATATGATCTTGCCGTCGGACAGCCGCACCACCCGGGGGGCGGTGGCGGCGATGCCGTCGTCGTGGGTGATGAGCAGAATGGTGGTGCCCTCCCGGTAGAGCTGCTGGAGTATGCTCAGCACGTGCCGGCCGGTCTTGGAGTCCAGCGCGCCGGTGGGCTCGTCCGCCATGATGATGGGGGGGTGGGTGGCGATGGCCCGGGCAATGGCCACCCGCTGCTGCTGGCCGCCGGACATCTGACTGGGCCGGTGATGGGCCCGGTCGTCCATCCCCACCCGGGCCAGGGCGGCCATGGCCAGCTCCTCCCGCTCAAAGATGGAGGTGCCGCGGTAGATGAGGGGCAGGATCACATTGTCCAGGGCGTCCAGGTCCTGGAGCAGGTTGTAGCCCTGGAAGATGAAGCCGATCTCCCGGTTGCGGATATGGGCCAGCTCCTTGTCCTTGAGGGAGGTGACGTCGGTGCCGTTGAGCACGTACTCCCCCCGGGTGGGCACGTCCAGGCAGCCCAGCACGTTCATCATGGTGGACTTGCCCGAGCCGGACGCCCCCACAATGGCCACAAACTCCCCCCGGTCGATCTGGAGGGACACGCCGTCCAGCGCCCGCACCTCGCTCTCCTGGCCCTCATTGTAGATTTTATACAGGTCTTTGATGTTGATGAGCATTGCGCCACCTCAGCCGATCATAATGCCGCCGCCCATGCCGTTGTTCGGGTCTGTGGTATAGTTGATGAACACCATGTCGCCTTCCTGGACGCCGGAGATGATCTCCACCTGCTTGGCGTCGGAGATGCCGGTGACCACCGGCACAGGCCAGTAGTGGTCCGCCTCCCCGGGCACGCCGGTGATGGACGGGTCCAGCTCGACGGCCTCCTCCGGGCGCTCCTCCCGCTGGACAAACACCACCGCCTGCTTGTTCCCCTCGGCGTCCAGCACCGACTTCACCGCCGTGGTGGCCACCAGCACACAGTCGTCCGACTGGCTGGTGACGAAGGAGTAGTTCAGCCACGCTCCGGCGTACAGGCTGCCGTCAAAGTTGTCCACCTCCAGGGTGACGGGGTAGGTGGACATGCCCTGGCCCACCTCGCCCTGCATGGCCACGTTGGTGACCAGGCCCATATAGGAGTTCCCGTTGTAGTCGGACAGCGCGATCATATCCCCCAGCTTGACAAAACCGATGTTCCGGTCGTCCACCTGGATGGTGACCACCATGGTGGTGGTGTCCTGGATGGTGACCACCGCGTCCCCCGCCTTCACCTCGCCCCCCTCCGCCAGGGTGCAGGACAGGACGGTTCCGTCGATGGGCGCGGCGGCGTTGAGGGCGTCCACGGCGGTCTGGGCCTCATTGAGCCGCTCCTGGGCGGCGGTGAGCTGCTCGTCCAGGCTCTCCGAGCTCATGACAAGCAGGGCCTCTCCTGCGGCCACCCGGGCGTGGTTGAGCAGCCGGCTGCTCACCAGCGGCCCGCCCGCCTTGGTGGCCAGCTTCCGGCTCTCGTAGTACTCCGTCTTGCTCTGCTCATAGGGGAAAATGGGCATGCCGTCCCCGTCGGTGAGGGAGGCGCTGGCCTCCATCTCGGCGGTAAGGGTGCCGGGGTTCTGGAATGCGATGACCGCCTCAAAATAGACGCCCCCCTCGGGGGTGATGAAGCTCACCTTATGGACCTCCTCCACCGTGCCCTCCCCGGTGTACATCACCGCGGGGACGGACACCTGGGCGGTCTGGCCCACCCATATCTGGTCCTCATAGGCATAGCTGAAATAGAGGGACAGCTTCAGTTTGGTATCGTTCACCAAAGTGGCCACTTCCACGCCTTCTCCCACGTTGTCGCCGGGGTTGAACTGCGCGACCTCCATCAGCTTGCCCGCGAAGGGAGCGGTGAGTGTGAGGTTGGCCAGCTTGTCGCTGAGGGAATTCATCTGCTGCTGGGCGGTGGCCAGCGCATCCTGGGCGGCCTGGCTGTAGACGGAGAACAGGGGCTGGCCCGCGCTCACCACGTCCCCCTGGGCCACCAGCACCTGCTCCACCGTGCCGTTGGCGGGGATGGTAACGGTGGCGGTCTCTTTGGCGGTGGCGTTGCCGCTTCCCTCCACGGTGCTCTGAATGGACCCTATGTACGCCGGCTCTGCGTAGATATTCCCCAGGGATTCGTCCTTGCGGAACACCAAAAACCACATGCCGAAAACGATTCCGGCCGCCACGGCGGCCGCCACCACTCCGGCAATGATCCGCTTGACCAGTTTTTTCTTTTCCGCGGCGGTCCTCACCCGCTTTTTGGGTGCGGGCGCTTCCCACGGGTCCTGCTTTGGGCTCTGACCCGGAGCCTGTTCCGGGGCTTGCTCCGGGGCCTGCTGCGGAACCTGCTCCGGGGCTTGTTCCGTTTTCAATTCTTCCTGGGCCTCGGGTATCTTAAGGTCGGGCATGGTATTGTTCCTCCTGTCGTCGGGCTGGGTATACGCGTCCCCCGGTCGGGACACTTGTCCGCAGTTCCCAGTATAACGGGAATGGGCTGGAAAAACAACAACAATCCTGTAACAATTCCAGGTCATAATCTTTAGATTCCATTAAATTTTTCCAGCCCTCCTTTTTTATATACCCTGGACGGCCCCGTTTGGTTGCCAGAAACTGCCCCTCAGCCTCACAAAAAAAGCCGGCGCCAACTCCGGCGCCGGCCTTTTTCCTGTTCCTTTCGGCATTCAGCGGCGGGGGCGGTCCCGCCGTCCGGGCATGGGCCGGACCATCAGGGCGGCCCGCCACTCCCGCTGCTCCACCCAGGCCAGCTGGCCCCGGATGGGGGCCTGGAGGGCGAAGTCCTCCAGCTCCGCCGGCAGGCGAGGCCGGAAGCGCAGGCCCATGGGCATATCCGGGTCAGGCAGCAGCCCGGCCAGCTCCTCCACAATCAGCGGCACCGCCCCGCCGGCCTCCGGGCAGCCCCCGCCGCCCCAGTCCTCCCGGGTGAGCAGGCGGTACAGGGCGCGGCGCCTGCCCAGCCGCCCCAGCCCTCGCAGGGCAAGGTACGCCAAAAGCGGGTCCCGCTCCTCTCTCTGTCTCAGCAGCAGCCGCTCGTAGGCGGCCGCCCCCACGCCGGGGGTCAGCCCGAAGCAGGCGGGACAGGCATTGGCCTCCACCGTACAGCGGCCACCCCCCTCCTGATCGGCAAACAGCTTGGCGTCCCAGCGCCAGAAGGCTTGCAGAAAGGCTGCCGCCACCCGCCGGGACTCCCCCGTCCGGGGCAGGCCCAGCAGCCGTTCCCCCCGCTCCTTCATTTTCAAAAAGCCAAACCACCAGGCGTTGACGGCGGCGGGGCAGCCCTCCTCCGCCCCCTCCCAGCCGCCGGGCAGGTTTTCCAGCAGTCCGTCCGGCCTCTGATACCGGGAAAACGCCCCGGCGGTCCCTTCCACGGCGTCCCAGCACTCCCGCAGGAAATCCCGGTCCCCCGTAAAATCGTAATCCGTCAGCGGCAGAGCGGGGAAGAGCAGGGCATAGCCCCCTGCTTTCTCCCACAGCGGCGCCGCAGCAGCGTCCCGGATATATTGGCGCAGCAGCTCCGTCCCCCCGGCAAGCCACACCTGGGCCCGGGCGGTGACCACCGCGTCCCCCAGGCCCCGGCCCCGCCCGCGGCCGGACCAGTCCCGGTAGCCCTCCTGTGACCGGCCGCGCACGGCGTCTTTGCCCCGCGCGAAGATATCCCCCAGCCCGTCCCGCAGGCAGGACAGGGTGCAAAGCTCCTCGGGCATGGGGTAGTGCCGCTCCCACACCCAGCACGCCCGGAGCGCCGGGCCGTCCCCCGGCCCCAGCACCTCCGCATATCGGAACGCCCGGCATCCCCGCTGGTGAAGGGCGCTCTCCCCCTCCCCCAGGGTCCACCGCTCCTCCCGGACGGGCGCCACCCGGCCCGCGCCGTCCAGCGCCACGCCGAAGCGCAGGGTGAGGCAGTCCCCCGCCCGGCCCTGGGCGGCGGCGTGGAGGGTGCCCGTCCGCACCCGGCCAAAGTCCAGCAGCACACCGCCGGGGACGGGGCGGGAACCGGCGGACTCCACCCTCTCCCGGCACAGGCCGGCGGCCTCCTGGGGGCGCAGCTCGCAGCGCGCCCAGCGGGCCGGAGCCAGCCGGGCCCAGCCCCTGTCCCGAAACCAGGGGCGTTCCCATCCCTCGGGCCACAGGCGGCTGTCAAAGCCCTCCCGGGGCTGTCCGGACCAGGCCCGGCACAGCCGGCAGCGCCAGCTCCCGTCGCACCGGGCGCTCACCCTGCCCCCCCGGACAAACTGCGCCCAGACGGCGGGCCGTCCCTCCTCGCCGTTCCAGCCCAGGTCCTCCTCCGCCCGGCGGCACAGGAGCAGGGCCACCGTCACCGTCCGCCCCCCCTCCACCGGGTATTCCTGGTAACACCGGCGATTCCCTCCGGCGGGCGCGGGCCCCTGGCCCAGCCACGCCCCGTTGAGCCACGCGTAATAATAGCCTCCGGCGCTCAGCCGCAGCACGTGCCTGCCCGGCGGCAGCGTCACCCGCCCCCGCACCAGCACGCACAGGTCCCGGGGTTCTTCCGCTTCCAAAGGCGGAGCGCTCTTCCAGAGGCGGGCGGTCATCCATCCGCCCGCCCCGCCCATATCATGATGTCCTCTCATACCGCTCCTTTACCAATAAGGGTCCCAGTCCCCGCACAGGCGGGTGAGGGCCTCCATATAATAGAAGTCGCCCCAGGAGGTGCACTCGTCCACCCCCTCGGGGAAGCAGGTGTTGTAGGGGCTCTTCTTGCTGTATGTGCCGTGGAGGATGAGGCCCGCGCCCTCTGCGGGGACGGGGACTGCGTAGCCCTCCGCCAGGCTGCCCATCATCTCCCGGGCCAGCCGCTGGTACCGGGCGGTCTCCCCCTGGGGCAGAATGCGCGCCGCCTCCAGCAGGCCGCAGGCCACAATGGCGGCGGAGGAGGAATCCCGGGGCTCGCCGCTGTCCGGCTGGAAGAGCATGTCCCAGCAGGGCACCAGGTCCTCCGGCAGCCGGGTGAGGTAGAATTCCAGCCCCCGCTGGAAGGTGTCCAGCGCCTTGGGGTCGCCGGTATAGCGGTAACTCAGGATGGAGCCGTACACCCCCCAGGCCTGTCCCCTGGCCCAGAAGCTGTCATCCCTGTAGCCCTGGCAGGTGCGGCCATGGCTGGGGGTGCCGTCCTTGTGCATGTAGAAGGTGTGGAAGGTGGAGCCGTCGGGCCGGAAGGAATTTTCCATGCAGGTGGCGGTGTGCCTTTTGGCGATGTCCGCATACTTTTCCTCCCCCGTCTCCCGGGACGCCCAGTACAGCAGGGGCAGGTTCAGCAGGCAGTCGATGATAAAGCGGTAATTCAGCGGCGAGCCCATCCGCCCCCAGGCCTGGATGAACTCCCCCTTGGGCTGGAAGCGGCTGATGAGCTGGTCGGCGGCCAGGATGGCGGCCTGCCTGGCCTTCTCGTCCCCGGTGAGCTTGTAGGCCGCCACGCAGGAGGGGGTGTACAAAAACCCCATGTCGTGGTGGGCCACCTTCACCTTCCGGCGGATGCGCCGGTCGAAGCTGTCCACCAGGGTCAGCCCCGCCTGGCGGAAGGCGTCGTCATGGGTGCGCTCATAGGCCAGCCAGATCTCCCCCGGCCAGAACCCGCAGGTCCACTCCTCGTTTTTGCAGGCGGGGTAGATGCCGTTCACGCTGGAGTGGTGCTGGCATTTCTTTGTGTACTTGGGCAGGTTAAGGCGCACCTGCTCCACGGCCTTGTCCAGTGCGGCCCGGGCCTGCGCGTCGGTGATGGGTACGGGTCTGTTCATAAAAGCACCTCATTTGCAAAATTCCGGGGGCAGGTGTGATACCCTGCCCCCGGCGTTTTTGGATATTCCCCTTTATTGTACCCCCTGGCGGCGGATGCCGCAAGCCCCCGGACGAAATATTTCCCGGGACGGAAAAATCAGGGCGCACGCCTCAGCCCGCCGGAAACGCTTCCTCCCCCGGCTCAGTCCCAATCCTGCTCATACTCCAGCACCGCTCCTGTGGCGCCGTCAATGGTATACTTATACTCCGCCCGGCCCGCCTCAAACTCCACCTCGTACTCCAGCCGGCCGTCGTCCCAGTCCCGCTCCACCTTCATCTTGGCGGTCTCGCTCTCCAGCACGCCGGCATGGGCCAGGGCCGCCGCCTTGGCGGCCTCCCCGCCGATGTCCGCAGAGGAAGAGGCGCCGCTGTGGTGGCCGGCGGCATGGTGCTCCTGTTCGTGCTTGACTACGGAGCAGGAATAGCCGTCGATGGTGTAGTCATACTCCGTCTCGCCGCACCAGAACTCCACGTCGTATTCCAGCCGCCCGTCGTCCCAGTCCCGCTCCACCTTGAGCGAGGCGATCTGGGATTCGCTCAGCCCCGCGTGGTCCAGGGCGGCGCGCAGCGCGGCCTCCCGGCCCACATCCTGGGCGTCAGGCTGGGGGGTGGGCTGGACCGCGGGCTGGGGGACAGTGGCGGCGGGAACCTCCGCCGTGCCGGCGCCGGAGGTCTGGGGGGGCTGCTCCGCCCCGGGACCGTTTCCTGCGGGCGCCAGCGCCGGCAGGTTTTGCTGCCCGCTGAGTACCCCGCCCCCGAAGGCGTCCACAATATACTCAAACTCGCCCCAGGCGGTTTTCAGCTCCACCTCGTAATGGGGCGGGTTTTCGTCCAGCTCCGGGTCCACATCGGCGGTCACCGAGCTGATTTCCAGCGTGCCCGCATACTCCTCCGCCGCCATCGCGGCGGCGCTTTTGCCGATGGGGATGCGCGTTTCGCCCGTCTTCAGCAGGTCCTCCAGCTCCTCCACCGACAGGGCGGCCAGCTGGTCGAAAGCGGCGGTGCTGTTTGTGGAGATGGTGCCGTTCATCTCCATCACCCGGCGCACCAGGGCCGCCTTTCCGGCGGAAATACCGCTGTTGAAGGCGGCATATTCCGGCGCGGCGGCGCCGGCATCGCAGGCAAGCACCTGGCTGAACACCGAGGTCCCCGGGGCCTGGCTCTGGAGCACCCCGTCCACCGAGGCCACCAGCTCCTGCTGGAGCCGGGCGGCCCGGGCCTGATCGCTGTCCTCCACCGAGATCAGGATGGCGGAGGAGATGCTGTCCATGTACCCCGCCTTCACCAGCGCGCCCACAATGGCGTTCACCGCCACATCCAGCTTGGCCCCCTTGAGGTCGGCCCCGCCGTCCATGGAGAACAGCACCGCGGCGGCGTCCTGATTGAGGGCGGTGCACGAGATCACCCGCCCGCCCCGGCTGGCCTTCAGCTCGATGCTGGGGTTCACGTCCAGGGACACCACCGAGGCCACGGCGCAGTTCTGGTAGTAGTAGCCCCCCGCCCCTCCGGCCCCCAGCAGCACCAGCGCCGCGCAGGCGGCGGCCAGCCAGGCCCGGCCTTTTTTCTTTCCGGGGGTCCCGGCCGCCGCCAAATCCACGATATTCTGCTGCTTCATTTCCATCACACTCCCGTTTTGCTCACCGCAGCGGGAGAGAATCGCGTCCAAATCGTCTGGGGCCGCGCGGGACACGGCCTGGGCCAGACGCTGCTCCAGTTCCCGGTCAGTCATCGGTCGCTCTCTCCTCTCATCATGCTGCGCAGCTTGCCCAGCCCGCGGTGATATTTGGACAGGACGGTGGACAGCGGCTTTTCCAGCAGTTGGGCGATCTCCCGGTGCTTCAGCCCGGCCACGGCGTGGAGCAGGATGATCTGCCGCTCCTCCTCCCCCAGCCCGGCCAGCGCCTGCTGGAGCAGCTGCCGGTCCTCGGGGGAAATCCCGGGGTCCCGGGCGGGGATGGCGTCCCACTCCTCCCGGTCCAGCTCCACCTGCCGCCCGCTCCGGCGCAGCCGGGCCAGGGCCAGGTTCCGGGCGATGGTGAGCAGCCACGCCATGGGCGAGCCCTGGGGGCGGTAGGCGGGGGCGCTCTCCCACACCCGGACGAACACATCCTGGGCCACGTCCTGGGCCTCGTGGGCGTTGTGGAGCAGGGACAGCGCCAGGGCGTACACCGCTCCCCGGGTCTGCCCGTACAGCAGGGCAAAAGCCTCCCGGTCCCCCCGGCCCGTCCGGAGCAAAAGCCCCTCCAGCTCCCGGCCCCGGCGGTCCCGGTCCCCTTGTGTTGTCTGAGCTCCCAGCACAGTCGCCATAATCCATTTCTCCTGTCACACAAGAAATGCGGGGCGGGGGCGTTTTATCGCACGCCCACCTAAAAAATTTTTTAGCGGCCCCTCCGCCTTACGCGGACAAAAACACCCCGCACCGCGGGGTGTTTTCGCTGTCCGGCATCATTGGCGGTTCATCGCCTCGTCCTGGAGCCGGTCAAAAGCCGCCATGCACTCGTCCACCGTGGCGCCCCCCAGCAGCTGCCGGACGATCAGGCAGGTATTGCCCCACTGCTCCACATTCATCCCCGCGTTGGACCCCAGGACATAGACCCCTTCCTGAATCCTGTCGTTGAGCGGGCGCAGAGCGGGCACGCAGTCCACCGACACGTTCTTGGACGGGGAGATCACCCGGTTTGTCTCCGCGTAGAGCTGGAGGGCCTCGTCCGAGGTGATGACATCCATCACCCGCATGGCGTCCTCGGCATGTTCCGCGTTGGCGCCCACGGCAAAGCCGGTCATAGGCATCACCGGCATCTGCCCCCGGCTGCTGGGAAAGCCGATGACCTGCATCTCAAAGTCCGTCCTGCCGTAGGCGGTCTCCGTGTTGGCCGCCCCCCAGTAGGCCATGACGATGGGGGTCTTCCCGGCCAGGAAATCCGGTCCCTCCGCCTCAATGGCCTCGCTGACCAGGGCCTTCTCTGCGTCGATATAGCCGCAGTCAATCATTTCCTGGAGGAACTCAAAGCCGGGGCGCATGTAGTCGCTGTACCGGGCCTCCCCGCTGTTCAGCGCGGCAATCTCCGCCTCCGTATTTCCCCCGTTGTACAGATCCGCATAGGCCTGGGCGAACACGAAGGTCTCCAGCCACCATCGGTTGGCCCCCACCGGCGTGTCTATCCCGTTCTCCTGAAACACCCGGCAGCACTCCAAAAACTCCTCCGGGGTATCGGGCAGCTCCAGGCCGTACTGCTTGAATATGTCCACGTTGACAAACATGCCGTAGGCCACCACCTCCTGGGGAATGGCCACCAGCTTGCCGTCCACCGTGTTGGCGACCCGGATGATCTCCCTCAGGTTTTTCACGCTGTCCAGCCCCGAAAGGTCCATCAACCTGCCCTCCGCGCCCAGGGTAAGAATGGTGTCCGGGTTGAGCAGGTACAGATCGTCCATGTCGTTCCGGGCCCTGTCCAGGGCCACGTCGTCATAGGTCTTGTCCTGATACCCTTCCGCCGTATAGGTCTGGTAGGCAACCGTCACCCCCAGCCGCTCCTCCGCCATGGCAATGGTCAGGTCCGACGCGGTCCTGGCCACATTCTCGGCGTTGGGGTCGGTCTTTTCCATGGGGCTGAACATGTTAACCACCCGCCCGGCCTCTTTCTCATCTGGAAGCAGGTTCTTATCTTCCCTATTCCCCCCGCAGCCGGCCGGCGCCAGCAGCATGGTTCCGGCCAGCAGGGCCGCGGCCCACCTGCGCAGGCGGTTGTCCTCACGCTTTTTCATCGCCTGTTCCGTCCTTTCCCTTCGCAAATTGTCTGATCGTCCTTTTCAGCACCCCCACGTCCAGGGGTTTGGCCACATGAGCGGTCATACCCGCATTCAGCGCCGCCTTCTCGTCCTCCGCAAAAGCGTTTGCCGTCATGGCAATGATGGGAATACGTTTGGCGTCCTCCCTCTCCAGAGCGCGGATGGCCCGGGTGGCCTCGTGGCCGTTCATCACCGGCATCTGCACATCCATCAGGATCGCGTCGAACTCCCCCGGCTGTGCGCTCTGGAAGCGCTCCACCGCCAGCCGGCCGTTTTCTACGATCTCGCAGGAGGCTCCCTCCAGCTCCAAAAGCTCCATCAGAATCTCGGCATTGATCTCGTTGTCCTCCGCGGCCAGGAAGCGCAGCCCCTCCAGGCTGTCCGCCTGCTCCGGCTCCGCCGACGCGGCGGCGCTCTCATCTCTCAACAGCTCCTCCACCTTTTCCCGGAGGGCGGCCACAAAGAACGGCTTTGCCAGCACCCCGCTGCGCTCCATTTTCAGCGCCGGCTCTATCCCCTGGGCGTCATACTCCGCCATCAGCACCAGCGGCACATCTACGGGAAGGGCCTCCCGCAGCGCCTGGGCCGCCCGGGGCCCATTTAGTCCCGGCCCGTCCCAATCCAGCAGCACCAGTTGGTACGGTCCGGCCTCCCGCGCCTGATTCAGTGCCTCTTCCAGCTCTGCCACGGCGTCCACCTGAACGCCTGTGTCCGCCATCAGGGTCTGAATGCTCTCCCGCCCCCCCGGGTCCGCCTCTACCGCCAGGATATGGGAGATGCCCCGGTCCTTCCAGAACTGCCGGTCCGCGTGGTTCTCCTGTATGCGCAGCTCCAGTTCTACCCGGAATATGGACCCTTTGTCCACCTGGCTGGTCACGTCGATGGTGCCTCCCATGAGCTCCACGATGCTCTTGGTGATGGCCATGCCCAGCCCCGTGCCCTGTACCTTGTTGGTGGTGCTGTTCTCCGCCCTTGTGAAGGCGTCAAAAATGGTCCGCAAATACTCCGGCGTCATGCCGTAGCCGTCGTCCTCCACCTCGATGCGGATGTGCTCGTACTGGCCGGAGCGCTGCTTGAGCCCGATGATGCGCAGCCAGATATGGCCCCCCTCCTGGGTATACTTCACCGCGTTGGACAGCAGGTTGATGAGGATCTGGTTTATACGGGTCTCATCCCCCACCAGGTACTCATGGCGGATGCCGGATACCTCCACGTGGAACTCCTGGCGCTTGGCCCGGGCCATAGGCTGTATGATCGCGTCTACCGAGGATATCACGTCGCTCAGCGCAAATTGGTCGAAGGTGAGCACCACCTTGCCGCTCTCAATCTTGGACACGTCCAGAATATCATTGATCAGGCTGAGCAGATGCTGGCCGGACGCGGTTATTTTCTTCGTATACTCCCGCACCTTGGCCGGGTTGTCGGCGTCCCTGGACAGCAGGGTGGTGAAGCCCAGCACTGCGTTCATGGGCGTTCGGATGTCATGGGACATATTGGAGAGGAAGGTGGTCTTGGACTCGCTGGCAATCTGCGCGGCCTGGAGGGCCTGCGCCAGCTGCTGGCTGTGAATCTGGCGCTCCTCCTCCCGCTCCACCCTCACCCGCTCCTGCTGCCGCCAGTTGAGATAGTACAGCAGCGCGCACAGGAAAAACGCGCCCAGCATGGCGGCCACCACCATGGCGATGTTCTGGTTGACCGTCCGCCCCTCCTGCTGGATGGCCTCTACCGGCACATAGCCCACCAGGAAAACGCTCCCATCGTTCACCGACCACATATAGTTGAGGGCGTTCTTCCCCCGGATATCGTGGTAAAACAGGATGTTCCGCCCCTCGTCCAGGCATTGGGCCACCTCTGAGCGGATACCCGGGTCCTGCACGTTGTTGGCCCGGTAGAAGTCATCCAGGTTCAGGTGGCCGGCGCTTCGCTGGCCCATCCCTTTGGGCTTGAGGACAAACCGCTGGCTCTGGGCGTCCATGATATACAGCGACGCCTGCTTGTTATAAAACCCGTCGCTGGGAAGGGAGCGGTCAATGGCGTCGTACACATACTCGACGTACAGCGTCCCAAGCTCCTTCCCGTCCCGTTCCACAGGGCATTTCATGGTGTAAGCCCAGGTCCCCATGTAGTTCACATAGGACTGGGACACCGGCATTCCGCCCACAGTTCTCCCGGCGGAGTAGTCCAGTCCCTCCTCGGTGAACGTCTCCCCTGTATTTGAAAAGCCCTGCTCCGCCCCGGCGGGGATCATCGACACCTTGGCCATGGTCCTGTTCTTTTCATAGGACCGGATAAACGCCTCCGGGTCCTCCGCCTGGGCCAGCTCCCGGGCGACCAACGTCTGGAATTCCGCCTCGTTGTTCAAAATGGCCTCAATGGTACATTGAATCAGGTCCAGGCTTTCGCTGAGGTTCTGGATGGCGGCGGAGGACATCTCCCGGGACGTTCTCTGGGCCACCGTGTACACGATAGCGCCGAACACAAAAAAGACCAGCAAAAAAGAGAGAGGCAGAAAAAGCTTCCGCCGCTGTTCCCGTTTCTTTGGCTCTTCTTTCATTTTATGATCTCCATTCCGTCCCTGCCCGGGGCAGCTCCGAACCTTTTGGGGCGGACGGGACGTTCCATTTTCTCCCGGCCAGGCCCAACCGCGGTTGATTTTTTATTATACCATTTCCCCTATTTTAGTGTCAATAGCGCCTGGGCCGCCGGAGCCGTACTTCTTTTAAGCGTCAGGCTCCCGCCCGCCCCGGCTCCGCCATATCCCGCCCCCATCCCATTATACGCGGCAAGGCGGGCATGGCTCTCGCCATACCCGCCTTGCTGTCCCTCTCGCGTTATCCCGGCGCTCCCTCTCAGGAGTCAATTCCCCGGGAGACCAAATACTTCTTGACCATCAGCGCCACCTTGAAGGTGATGGCGTCGTCGAACTCCCGCAGGTCCAGCCCCGTGAGCTTTTTGATCTTCTCCAGCCGGTACACCAGGGTGTTGCGGTGGACAAACAGCTTCCGGGCCGTCTCGGACACGTTCAGGTTGTTCTCAAAGAACTTATTGATGGTGAACAGCGTCTCCTGGTCCAGCGCATCAATGGGGTTCTTTTTAAACACCTCGCGCAAAAACATCTCGCACAGGGTGGTGGGCAGCTGGTAGATCAGCCGTCCGATGCCCAGGTTTTCATAGTTGATGATGGACCGCTCGGTCTCGAACACCTTGCCCACGTCGATGGCCACCTGGGCCTCCTTATAGGTGCGGGCCAGGTCCCGAATGTGGCCCACGATGGTGCCGATGCCCACCACGGTCTTGATGCCCAGGTCCCGGGTGAGGGCCTCCTGGACGTTTTGGGCGATCTTCTGCAGGTCCCGGCCGTCGGCGTTCTCCCCCAGGTGCTTGACCAGGGCCACGTCCGTCTCGCTGACGGACAGAACAAAGTCGGTCTGCTTGTCGGGATACAGCCCGGAGATCACGTCCACGGCGGACACATCGGGTACGCCCAGCTGGCGCACCAGGAGCACCGCCCGGGGCGTCTCGGACACAAAGTGCAGCTCCTTGGCGCGGACATAGATATCCCCCAGGAGGATATTGTCGCACAGGATATTCTTTACAAAGGTGGCTTTGTCGTTTTTCTCCTCATAATAGGCCTTGGCCCCGTTTAAGGCGATCACCGCCATGGAACAGATCAGCGACGCCTGCTCGTCCTCGCCCCGCACAAAGGCGGCGTAGTCAAACTGGCCGCTCCAGCCGGACAGGGCTTTGAAGGTAAAGCCGCTGCTGGTCACCGGGGAATCCGCCTCCGCGGCCAGCAGCGCCGCCGCCGCGCCCCATTTCTCTCCAATGCGGGTCAGCTCATTGCAGGCCACCACGGTGCCCTGCTCGTCGATGACCCCCACGGCCCGGTCGGTACAATCCTTCATCTGAAGAACGACGCCTTGAAAAATCCTGCTGGACATTGCGTTTTCTCCTTTCTATGCGGCCGGGAGTTGCACGCTCCGCCACTCTAAAGTTGATATCCATTTTTCTCGCTTGCTACCATTATATAGAGTTTCATTGCCGGTTTCAATAGTTTTTAAAAAATTTTTTGTGAAAACTGCCAAAAAATTCGTGTCAATGACGGCAAACAGCCGCCTGCTCCTCCCGGGTCAGCGGCCTCCACTCTCCCTTGTCCAGCTTCTCGTCCAGCTCCAAAGGGCCGAACCTCACCCGTTTTAAGTAGGTCACCGGCTTGCCTCTCGACGCCAGCATCCGCTTCACCTGATGGTATTTCCCCTCCCGCAGGGTGATATGGGCGCTATTCCTGGATAAAAGTTCCATGTCCGCGGGCAGACAGATCGTGCCGTCCCCCAGGACCATCCCCGCCCGGGCGGCCAGAACGTCGTCCCCGTCCAGCGCGCCGTCCACCTCCATATAGTACACCTTGTCCACGTGGCTTTTGGGCGAGAGCAGGCGGTGGGCCAGCGGCCCGTCGTTGGTGAGCAGCAGCAGCCCCTCTGTGTCCTTGTCCAGCCGTCCGGCGGGGAACAGCCCGATCTTCCGGTACTCCTCCCCCAGCAGGTCCAGCACCGTGCGCTCCCCCGGCTCGTCGGTGGACGACACCACCCCTGCCGGCTTGTGGAGCATGAGGTATACCGGTCCATGGGCCGGTATGGCCGCGCCGTCCACCCACACCGGGGCGTCCTCGTCCAACTTGGCCTCGGGGGCGCGGCAGGGGGCGCCGTCCACGCTCACCCGTCCCGCCCGGATCAGCTCCCGGGCCTCCTTTCTGCTCCACCGGCCTGTGGCCGCCAGCCGCTTGTCCAGCCGTTCCACCGTCCTCTCCCCTTTCTCCCATTCTGCCGTGCCGCCATCATATTGCCGCCTCCCGGAACATATTCTGTTCCTGAGAAATCACAGAACGGAGTGGTACCATGATCATCTTCACGGCGCGTGTACCAAAGAGACGGCTGCTGGCGGGGGCCTCCGCCGCCCTGTGCTGCGTGTTCGCGGTCCTGGCCTTCGCCCTCACCCTGGGGGGGCGTGCGGTGGCCGCCTCGGCGGAGGTGAAGAACATCAGGGACAACGACGACCGCCTGGCCTATCTGGCCGGTCTGGGCTGGCAGACCTCCTCCCAGCCCATCGCCACCGAGGAGCTGCTCATCCCCGAGGAGTTTGACGAGAGCTACACCGGCTATCTCCGGCTCCAGTCGGACCAGGGCTTCGACCTCACCCAGTACAAGGGCAAACGGGTGAAGCGGTACACCTACCAGCTCACCAACTATCCCTCCCAGGACGAGCCGGTGCAGATCTCCCTGCTCATCTACAAAAACCGGGTGGTGGGCGGCCAGATCCAGTCCTCCTCCGGCAGCTTCCTCCACGGGCTGACCCTCCCGGCCCCGGCGGAGGCCACCCCTTCGGAGACCCCGGCGGAGACCACAGCCCGGCGGGCCGTTTAACAAAACAAGGGAAACGCCGGAGCGCGTTTCCCTTGTTTTCTGTACTCAAACCACCTGGCGGCCCTTAAAGAACACGGCCTTCACGTTCAGCTCCGGGTCCAGCACCGCCACGTTGGCCCGCTTCCCGGGCTCCAGGCTGCCCACCCGGTCAAAAATGCCGATGGCCTGGGCGGAGTTGACCGCCGCGGCCCGCACCGCGTCCGCCAGGGGGATGCCAAAGGAGACGGCGGTTTTCAGGCACGCCATCAGGTCGGTGACCGACCCGGCGATGGTGCCGTCCGCCAGGGTGGCAAGGGGCCCCTTGACGGTGACCTCCTGCCCGCCCAGGTCGTACTTTCCGTCCGTCATGCCGGCGGCCCGCATGGTGTCCGAGATGAGCACCACCCGGTCCGGGCCGAACATCTTAAACACAGCGCGCACCACGCTGGGGTGGATGTGGACGCCGTCGCAGATCAGCTCCACCCGGCTCCAGGGGGAGTCCAGCGCCGCGCCCACCACACCGGGGGCCCGGTGGGTAAAGCCCGGCATGGCGTTGAACAGGTGGGTGACCTCCCTGGCCCCCAGCCGGAAGGCCTCCAGGGCGGTGTCGTAGTCCGCGGTGGTGTGGGCCACCGAGACGGCCACCTCCTCGGACACCTCCTTGATAAACTCCATGGCGCCCGGCTCCTCCGGGGCCACGGACACCAGCTTCACCAGCCCCTCGGCGGCGTCCATCAGCCGGCGCAGCATGGCCGCGTCGGGAGCGTGGAGCCAGTCGCCGTTCTGGGCGCCCTTTTTGGCGTAGGACAGGAAGGGCCCCTCCAGGTTGAGCCCCACCAGGTCCGCGCCGGGGCGGCCCGCCCTTTTGTGCTCCGCCGCCGTGCGGCACACCTTCATCAGCCGCTCCTCCAGCAGGGTCATCCCCGCCGGGCAGATCTGGGTCACCCCCCGGCTCAGCTCGTACTCCGCCATGGTCTGGAGGCCGTCCGGGTCGCCGTCGGACACGTCCGCCCCCCGGCAGCCGTGGAAATGCACGTCGGTGAGGCCGGGGATCACCCAGCAGCCCGCCGCGTCATAGCTCTGCCCGTCCCGGCTGTCCGGGGTGAGCAGGGGGCCGTCGAAGCACACGTCCCGCTCCACAAAGCCCTTTTGCAGGTCGAATACCTTTCCGCCGGTAATTTTCATGCTCCGCCCCCTCACTTGAGGCCGCTCAGCGCCGCCTCGTCGCCGATGATGGTGACGTTGGGGTGGAGCTGGAGGATGGAGGCGGGCACCTCCGGCGTGACGGGGCCATTCACGGTCTTGCGCACCGCCTCCGCCTTGTCCGCGCCGCTGGCCACCACCAGGATGCTGCGCGCGCGCATGATGGTGCCGATGCCCATGGTGAGGGCCTGCTTGGGCACGTCGTCCGCGCTGGCGAAGAACCGGGCGTTGGCCTCGATGGTGCTCTGGGTCAGGTCCACCAGATGGGTGGCCACGGGGAAGTGATCGCAGGGCTCATTGAAGCCAATGTGGCCGTTGCGGCCCAGGCCCAGCAGCTGCAAATCGGCGTAGCCCAGAGCCTTCACCACGTCCTCGTACCGGGCGCACTCCGCCGCTGCGTCGGCGGCCAGGCCGCTGGGCACGTTGGTGTTTTCAGGCGCGATATCCACATGATCGAACAGGTTGTGCTGCATGAAGTAGCGGTAGCTCTGGTCATGGGTGGGGGCCAGGCCGACATACTCGTCCAGGTTTACCGAGCGCACCTCGGCGAAGCTCAGATCTCCCTGCTTGTACCACTCCACCAGCTGCTGGTACGCCCCGATGGGCGTGGAGCCGGTGGCCAGACCCAGCACGCACTCCGGCTTGGCCACCACCTGGGCCGCGATGACGGCGGCCGCCCGGCGGCTCATGGCGTTATAGTCCTTCTCACAATAGATTCGCATGGCAATACCCTCCGACATAAAATTTTGGTTGGGCGGCGGCTTTCCAGGCGCTTATCCGTCTCACCGTCAATGCCCCGCTTGATCGCGCCGCATCATGTCAATTGTATAATTCCCGCCCCCGTTTGTCAACACAAAGGGAAAATGATTTTTTACGGATTTTGTAAAATGAAATATTTTTTCCGCCGTTTACAGGTGCTTGTCCGCCAGGGCGTCGGCCACCATTCTGCGCCTCTCCCGACAGCCCTCCATATCCCGCCGGCACATCTCGTTGAAGAGCACGTCCGCCAGGTAGAGCTGCCCCATGCGGGCGGCGATGGAGCCCATCTGGAGCGGCCCCTCCTTGGCGCCGCACTCCAGCACAATGTCGGCCAGCGCCGCCCCGGGAGACTTGGGAAAGCGGGTGATGAGCACCGTGCCCGCTCCCCGCTCCCGGGCCAGCTTCAGCAAATCCACCATATCCCGGGTGGAGCCGGAATAGGAGAAGTAGAGCACCGCGTCCCGGCTGGTGAGCATGGCGGCCCGGATGGCCTGGTGGTGGGAATCCTCCACCGCGTAGAAGTTGGGCAGGGCGGTGGAGAACAGGTGGGCCGCCTCCGTGGCCAGGATCATGGAGCCGCCCAGCCCCATGCACAGCACCTGGTCCGCCCCCAGCAGCAGGTCCGCCGCCGCGGTGATGGCCGCGGGGTCGATCATGGCCAGGGTCTGGGTGATGGCGTCCACATCCGCCGCGCAGATTTTCCTGCACATCTCCCCCACGTTGTCCTCGGCCAGGATTTCCCCGTACAGCGGGTTGACCGGCCTCTGTCCCGCGCTGGCCCCGGCCACCGCCAGCTTGAAGGCGCTGTACCCCCGGTAGCCCAGGCGGCGGCAGAACCGGGACACCGTGGCCTCCGCCACCTCCGCCACCTCCGCCAGCTCGGAGATGGACATATACTGGCAGTCCTGCCGCTGGGAGAGGATATAGTCCGCGATCTTTTTCTCCGCCCCGGTGAGCTGGTAATACTCCCGGTTGATTTTTGTGAATACATTTCCGTAAGGCATAGTTCCTCCTTTCCGCCCGCCCCTGCGGGCTTTTTTGCGGGCCCTGACGGGCCGCAGACCGATATGATATCTTATCATATCCTGTCCCCATGGATTCCGTCAAGGGAAAGAGGAAAGTTTGTTTCACGAAAATGCAAATTTTTTTAAAAAAGCTCCAGACCTGACGATATTTCCCCTCCAATGTCCGTCAGCCCTGCCAATTGCATACAAAAAATGGTGAAAATTTGTTTCTCCTTCGGTGGCCGCCCCTATCTCCCGATGATCCGGCGGATTTCCTCCTCCGCCTGTTTCATCTCAAATTCCAGCTCCGCGGCGGACATGCGCACCGCCCCATGGCCCAAAATAATCATCTGCTCCAGCCCGTCGGAGGTGGCCACCCGCACCCGGTGCTCCCGGCGCTCCTGGGTCAGGGCGTAGGTGGTCTTTTCGATATACATGTCCGCCGTCTCCGCCTCCTTGGTGTACACCACCCACAGGTCCCCCAGCCGCTCCACGCTGCCCGGGTTTCCCTTCACCTTGTAGGCGTCGAACACCACGATGACCTTGCACCGCTTCCACCCCTGGTAGTTGCGCAGGCGGTGGATGAGCCGCTCCCTCGCGCTGTCCAGGTCCCCCCGGCCCAGGGTGCGCAGCTCGTCCCACGCGTGGATGATGTTGTAGCCGTCCACCAGCAGGTAGTCGTCCCCGTCCCGGACCTTCAGCCCCTTCCAGGGCCTGGGCTTGGCCGGGGCGCTCTTCTGCACCGGGCGGAAGGCGCGGGGCTTCACCGGGCCGTAGGCCCGCTCGAAAATGGCCTCCAGCTCCCTGTCCAGCGCCGCCCGGGACTCGTAGCTCATGGGCGCCTCCCGGCGGACGGGGACCGCTTCGCCCCGGCCGGGACCTTCCCCCGGCGGTCTCCAGCCGCTGTCCAGGTGCATGTGCTCCCGCACCTCGTCCCAGGGCACGTTGAACCCCGCCCCGTGGGCGCAGAACACCGAGCCGGGCGGGTTGTCCACGTCCCGCTCCGGGTCGTAGCCCGACGCGGAAATCACCTCGTCCGCGTTGTGGCAGGGGCGGTAGCCCTCCACCGTGCAGGACAGCCTCCCCCGCCCCCCGGTGTAGGCCGCCACCTCGGTCCAGTAGCTCCCTACAGCGGACACGGGGACGCCGCCGGTGAGCACCGCCTCCCCGCCCCGCTGCTCCGGGGGCTGGAACTCCGCCCCCATCCGCTGCAGGTCGGTCATGGCCCGCCCCACGCTCCCCGCGGGCACCTCCAGGCGGAAGGCGTACCAGGGCTCCAGCAGCACGCTTTTGGCGCACATCAGCCCCTGGCGCACCGCCCGGTAGGTGGCCTGGCGGAAGTCGCCCCCCTCGGTGTGCTTGAGGTGGGCCCGCCCCGTCAAGAGGGTGATCTTCATATCGGTGACGGGCGAGCCGGTGAGGACGCCCAGGTGGGTCTTTTCCATCAGGTGGGTCAAAATAAGCCGCTGCCAATTGCGGTCCAGCACGTCCTCCGGGCAGGCGGTGTCCAGCGCCAGCCCCGCCCCCCGCTCCAGCGGCTCCAGCAGAAGGTGGACCTCGGCGTAGTGGCGCAGGGGCTCAAAGTGGCCCACCCCCTCCGCCGGGGCGGCGATGGTCTCCAGATAGACCACGCGGCCCGGGCCGAAGGACACCTGCGCCCCGAACCGCCGCTCCATCAGCTTCGAGAGCACCTCCAGCTGCACCTCCCCCATGAGGCGCAGCCGGATCTCCCCCAGCCTCTCGTTCCACTCCACCTGGAGCTGGGGGTCCTCCTCCTCCAGAATCCGCAGCTGGGCCAGCAGGGTGTGCGCGTCCCCTCCCTCGGGGGGCAGCACCTGATAGGCCAGCACCGGCTCCAGCTCCGGCCCCGCCCAGTCCTCCTCCCCGCCCAGGCCCTGTCCCGCGCGGGTGCGGGTGAGGCCGGCCACGGCGCACACCGTCCCCGCCGGGGCCGTGTCGGCGGGGGTGAACTTCGCGCCCGAGTAGAGGCGGATCTGGGTGGCCTTCTCCTCCCAGTCCGGCCCCTTCACCCCGTCCCGCACCTTCAGTGCGCCCCCGGTGATTTTCATCCAGGTGAGCCGCTCCCCCTTGTCGTCCCGGGAAATTTTGAACACCCGGGCGGCGAAGTCGGGCCGCCAATCCGGCTCCAGGGCGTACCGGGCCAGGCCGTCCAGCAGCCCGTCCACCCCCTCCACCTTCAGCGCCGCGCCGAAAAAGCAGGGGAAGAACTTCCGCTCCACAATGAGGGCGGACAGGTCGCCGTCGTCCAGCTCCCCCGTCTCCAGGTAGCGCTCCATCAGCTCCTCATCGCACATCGCCGCCTGTTCCAGCAATTCCTCCCGCGGCCCAGAGAAGTCGGCGCAGCCGTCGTCCAGCCGCGCCCGGAGCTGGGCGAGCAGCTTGGCCCGGTCCGTGTCCGGCTGGTCCATCTTATTGATAAAGAGAAAGGTGGGGACGCGGTGCCGCTCCAGCAGCTTCCACAGCGTCTCGGTGTGGCCCTGCACCCCGTCCGAGCCGCTGACGAGCAGCACGGCGCAGTCCATCACCTGCACCGCCCGCTCCGTTTCGGCGGAAAAGTCCACGTGGCCCGGGGTGTCCAGCAGGGTGAACTCCCAGTCCCCCCAGCTCAGCCGGGCCTGTTTGGAGAAAATGGTGATGCCCCGCTCCCGCTCCTGCTCCTCGGTGTCCAGAAAGGCGTCGCCGTGGTCCACCCGGCCCAGCCTGCGCACCGCCCCGGCGCGGTACAGCATGGCCTCGGACAGGGTGGTTTTCCCCGAGTCCACATGGGCCAGCATCCCGATGGTCAGCCGTTTCATCACGCATTCTCCTCACGGCGGTCCGTCCGCCTGTTTCTTGCCTGCTCAGTTGAACAGCTCCGCGTTCTCCCGGAACAGCTCCCGCACCTTTTTCCGAAGCAGCCGGTGGGAGGGCTTTTTCAGCTCCGGATCGGCGGCGATCAGCTCCTGGGCCGCCTCCCGCGCCTCCTTCAAAAGCTCCATGTCGGACGCGAAGTCCGCCACCTTCAGCTGAGGCAGGCCGTGCTGGCGCTTGCCGAAGAAGTCGCCGGGGCCCCGCAGGCGCAGGTCCTCCTCCGCGATCTGGAAGCCGTCGTTGGTGGCGCACAGCGCCTTTAGCCGCTCCCGGGCCGTCTCGCTGCGGCTGGCGGTGACCAGCACGCACCAGCTTCGGTGCTTCCCCCGGCCCACCCGGCCCCGGAGCTGGTGGAGCTGGCTCAGCCCGAACCGTTCCGCGTTCTCCACAATCATGAGGGAGGCGTTGGGCACGTCCACCCCCACCTCAATGACGGTGGTGGACACCAGCACGTCCAGCTCCCCCCGGTGGAACGCGGACATCACGTCCTCTTTTTCCTTTGCTTTCAGCCTGCCGTGGACAAACCCCACCCGCAGCTCGGGGAAAACCCGCTCCTGAAGCTCCCTGGCGTAGGCGGTCACCGCCTTCAGGTCCATGCCCGGGCCGTCCTCCCAGCCGCCGCTGTTCTCCTCCACCGCGGGGCACACCATGTAGACCTGCCGCCCCTCGGCCACCTGCTTGCGGACGAAGCCGTACATCCGCGCCCGCTTGTCCTCCCCCACCAGGAAGGTGTCCACCGGGGTGCGCCCCGGGGGCAGCTCGTCCATGACGGACACGTCCAGATCGCCGTAGATGATGAGGGCCAGCGTCCGGGGGATGGGGGTGGCGGACATGACCAGCACGTGGGGCGGGGCGTTCCCGGCGGCGGGGTGGGAATCTTCGCCGCCGTCCTCCCGGCGCCCCGCCGGGGCCCCCTGGCCCTTTTCCGCCAGCGCCCCCCGCTGGGCCACCCCGAAGCGGTGCTGCTCGTCGGCGATGACCAGCCCCAGGCTGCGGTACTCCACCCCCTCGGAGAACAGGGCGTGGGTGCCCACAAGGACGTCGATCTCCCCTGCCGCCAGGGCGGACAGCAGGGCCTTTTTCTCCCTGCCCTTCACCGACCCGGTGAGCAGCGCCACCCGCACCCCGGCGGGGGCCAGCAGAGCCTCCATGGTCCTGGCGTGCTGCTCCGCCAGCAGCTCGGTGGGGGCCATGAGGGCGCACTGCGCCCCGTTTTTCGCCGCCGCCCAGGCCCCAAACGCCGCCACCGCCGTCTTGCCCGAGCCCACGTCCCCCTGGACCAGCCGGTTCATGGCCCGGCCGGACCGCAGGTCGGCGGCGATATCCTCCATGGCCCGGCGCTGGGCCCCTGTGGGCGGGAAGGGGAGCAGGGCGGCAAACTCCGCCGGGCTGCCCTCCATCACCCGGCCCTCCCCCGCGGAGCGGCGGTCCTTGAGCTGGGCCAGCCCGCAGGTGAGCACAAACAGCTCCTCAAACACCAGCCGCCGCCGGGCGATGGCCAGCGCCTCGAAATCGTCGGGGTAGTGGATGTTCTTCCGGGCATACTGGGTCTGGCACAGCTTATGCTCCTTCCGCAGCCGGGCGGGGAGCGCCTCGGGCAGGCCGTCCAGGCAGCTGTCCACCGCCCGTCGGGTGAGCCCCGCCACCAGGTTGTTGGATATGCCCGCCGTCAGCGGGTATACCGGCATGATGAGCCCGGTGAACCGGGCCGCCCCCTCCCGCTCGAACACCGGGTTGGTCATGGAAAACAGGTTCCCCTGCCGCTCCACCGTGCCGAAAAAGATATAGCTCTCCCCCGGGCGGATCGCCTCCCGGATGTAGTCCTGGTTGAAAAAGGTGATGTGCACCGTGCCGGTTTCGTCCACCGCCTTCACCTTCACCAGCGACAGCCCCCGGCGGATGTAGCTCACCCGGGGCGTCTCCGCCGCCATGGCCGCCACACAGCAGGGCCGGTCCCGGGGCGCGTCCCTGAGCGCGCAGCATTCCCGCCGGTCCTCATACCGCTGGGGCAGGTGGTCCAGGGTATCCCCCAGGGTGCGCAGGCCCAGCTTCTCCAGTTTTTTTGCCCTGGCGGGGCCCACTCCCGGCAGGTCGGTGAGGGGAGTCTCCCGGTTCAACGGCATGGTGTCACCTCCTCGCCGCAAGCTCCATATTTTTCGCCTCCGCCTATGGCGAAGGCTCGTTCATTCCTCTGCGGCTCATCCTCCCGCAGAGCCAAGGGCCGGCTTTGCGGGGGCCCCGGCTTTTGCGGGCAGCCGTAATTTTTCTTTAGTTTACCACATCCTCCCCGTCGAAAACAATCCCCCCGGGATTTTTCCGCCCAGGCTGGTATAAACTGTAACGCCCTTGCCCACAATAGGGCCGGAGGTGTTGTTATGAACAACAAACGAACATGGATCGAAAAGCTGAGTGATTTCATCTCGGGAAAGGGTTTCTATCTTGTGGTACTCATCTGCGTGGCCGCCATCGCCCTGTCCGGCTACTATCTGATTCAGGGGGTGCGCGGCGGCCTGGATGACGTGCTGGACCAGCCGGTATCCGGCTCCGCCGCCATCCGGGAGACGCCCTCCGCCGCCCCCACTCCCCGGCCGTCGGTAAAGCCCGCCGGGCCGTCCGCCGCTCCCTCCGCCAAGGTCACCCCGCCCCCGGCCATCTCCGCCCCGCCCGCCTCCGCCGCCCCCGCGCCCTCCGCGGCGCCCGCTCCCTCCGCCGCCCCCGCGCCACTGGTCTTTACCTGGCCGGTAAAGGGCACGGTGGCCGCCGGGTTCGCGGTGGAGACGCTGGCCTATAACGAGACCATGGGGGACTGGCGCACCCACAGCGGGGTGGACATCACCGCCGAGCTGGGCGCCAAGGTGCTGTCCACCGCCAACGGCACGGTATCCGCCATATACCAGGACGACCTGATGGGCACGGTGGTGGAGATCGACCACGGCGGCGGCCTGGTCAGCCAGTACGCCAATCTGGCCGAGGTGCCCACGGTGTCGGCGGGCGACACGGTGACCACCGGCGCGGTCATCGGCTCGGTGGGCCGGACCGCCGCCGCCGAGAGCGGCCAGGCCGCCCATCTCCACTTCGCCATGTACCAGGACGGCTCCCCGGTGGACCCCATGGACTATCTGCCCGAAAACCAGAGCTGATGCTTCACATGAAACGCGGATAAAAGAGCCCGGCCCCCGCTGGGGGCCGGGCTCCGCTATGTGCGGTCTTGGGTGCTGCGCGCTGCTCGCGACGGCTCCGCGCTTCTTACAACACCAGCGACGGCGCGGAGTACACCCGCGCGCCCAGCTCGCTGTTGAGCATGTACAGCCCCTTGGCGTCGCCGCCAAACAGCTCCATTTTGGTGATGAGGTCGCTGGCGTTCTTCTCCTCCTCCCCCTGCTCCTTCACAAACCAGTCCAGGAACTGGATGGTGCGGTAGTCGTGCGCCTCCTGGGCCGCGGCGTAGATGGCGCCGATGAGGCTGGTGACGTACTGCTCGTGCTCATAGGCGGCCTTCAGCGGGTCGGACAGCTCCGCAAACGTCTTGTCCGGCTTGGCCACCGCCTCCAGGGTGACGGTCTGATTATTGTTGTGGAGGTAGCGGTACATCAGCATGGCGTGGTCCTGCTCCTCCTTGGCCTGGATCTCGTACCAGTTGGCAAAGCCGTCCAGCCCCTTTGCGCTGTAGAAATTGGCCATATCCAAGTAGAGATAGGCGGAGTACAGCTCCTTGTTGATCTGGTCGTTCAGCAGCTGGGAAACCTTTTTATCCATGATAATACACTCCTTATCTTCATGCGCTCTGCCGCGCTTTCCACGCAACAGTATAGCATGATTTGCCCCGGTGTCAACCGTTTTCCGCCGCCCGGGCCAGCGCCTCCCGCACCTGGGCGGCGAGGTCCAGCATGGCCTCCGGCTCCGCCTTGCGCACTTCCCGGTCATAGGTGTAAAGCCCGTTGGTCTCCCCCTCCACGTCGCTGAGCTGGGTGTAGATGCACCCGCACAGCCCCCTGGGAATGGAGGGCAGCACCATGTCCTCGTACATGCCCCGGATGCGGGCCGTCAGCTCCTCCTCCGTGGGGCACTGCTCGCCGTAGCCGTAGTTTTTCCGCTCCAGGGCCACATGGCCCTCCACCCGGCGGGAGAAGCCGCCGCACTCGCTGAGGAACAGGAACTTCCCCGGCTGGTTTCCCTCCAGCACCCGGCTGCTGAAGTAGACGTGCTCGCTCTGCACGTCGCTCTCGTTTTGGGCAAACCAGCCCGACGTGCTCATGAAAAACCGGGTGGGGTCGGACCCCTTCAGCAGGCGGTAGATGCGGTCGGAGTCGTACTGCCCCCAGCCCTCGTTGAAGATGGTCCAGCCCACGATGCAGGGGTGGTTGCTCAGGTGGGCCACGGTGTCCAGGCAGTGGCGCTCAAAAAAGGCCCTGCGCCTCTCGCCGCCGCCCCCGCCCAGGTCGCCGCGCTTTTTGCTCACAAAGGTGGGGATCACCGTGTCCCGCACATAGCGGTACTCCCCCGAGTTCACCATGTCCTGCACCACCAGCATCCCCAGCCGGTCGCAGGCGTGGTAGAACGCCTCCGGCTCCACCTTGACGTGCTTGCGCAGGGTGTTGAAGCCCAGCGCCTTCATGCGCAGAATGTCCCGGTCGTACTCCTCCGGGTCCTCCGGCAGAAACAGGCCGTCCTCGAAATAGCCCTGGTCCAGCACGCCGTGGAGGAAGACGGGCTTCCCGTTGAGGCACAGGCGGGCATGGCCGCCGATCTCCCGGGTGGTCACGGTGCGCAGGGCGAAGTAGCTCTCCACCTTGTCTGTGGCTGTGGCGACGGTCAGGGTGTAAAGGCAGGGGTCGCCGGGGGTCCAGAGATGGGGCTCGGGCACCTCCAGCCGGATGGGCCGGCCGCTCTTCCCCGCGGCGGTGAGAATCTTCCCGTCTCCCAGGGGGACGGCCAGGTTATAATCCGCGCCCCCCGCGTCCACCTCCACCGTCACTCCAGTCAGGTCGGGCGTGAGGCGCAGGGCGGTCACCGCCCCCTGCTCCGGCACCGCCTCCAGCCATACCCCCTGCCAGATGCCGGACACGGGGGTGTACCACATCCCATGGGGGCGCTTGTGCTGCTTGCCGTAGGGGTAGTCGTGGGACAGGGTGTCCACCGCTTTCACCTCCAGGCGGTTGGCTCCCCGAACCAGCGCGTCCGTGATATCCGCGGAAAAGGGCAGGTAACCCCCCTCGTGGCGGACCGCCGGCACGCCGTTCACCCACACCTGGGCCACCTGGTCCACCGCGCCGAAGTGGAGGAGAACCCGGCGCCCCCCGGGCGCGAAGCCCTCCGGGAGGGTGAAGGACGTCTCATAGCGCAGCACCTCCCCCACCTCCCCCCGCCAGCCGGACAGAGGGGCCTGGGGCGGCCAGGGGAGCCGGATGGGCCTGCCGTTCAGCGTCCAGCCCCGGTTCAGGGGGTAAAAGCTGTCCCGCCGGAGCTGAGGGCGGGGGTAGTGCCGGTCCCAAGCGTTTTGTCTCATATTGCTTCCTTCCTTTTTATCGGTGATTTCCCTTTTCGTTCCATACTTAACTACCGCCTATCATACCACCCGGCGGAGGGAATGGCAACGGTTTTTTGGGCGTTTTGTCGGACCGCTTCCGTCCCCTCCCTCTTTTTTTGTGCAAAACCCAAAATCCAGATTGACAAACCACCCCCAGCGTGTTACATTGGATTTAGTGGATAATGATTCCTATTATTGTCACATATCACTCAAAGGAGGTTCTCGTATGTTGTTCCAGACCACACAGGCCCACGAGGAGCTGCGCGCCAAAATCCGTGCCTTTGCCGAGGCGGAGGTGAAGCCCAACGCCATCCTGATGGACCAGGAGAGCCGCTTCCCCGCCGAGGCCATCAAGAAGTTTGCCGGGATGGGGCTGATGGGCATCCCCTACCCCAAGGAGTACGGCGGCGCGGGGCTGGACGTGCTCAGCTACGCCATCGCCGTGGAGGAGCTGTCCCGGGTGGACGGCGGCACGGGCGTCATCCTGTCTGCCCACGTGTCCCTGGGCACGTGGCCCATCTTCGCCTTCGGCACCGAGGAGCAGAAGAAAAAGTATCTGGTCCCCCTGGCCAAGGGCGAGAAGATCGGCGCTTTCGGCCTCACCGAGCCCAACGCCGGGTCCGACGCGGGCGGCACCGAGACCACCGCCGTGGACAAGGGCGACCACTGGCTGCTCAACGGTCAGAAGATTTTCATCACCAACGGCGGCGTGGCGGACACCTACGTGGTCTTTGCCGTCACCACCC
>CAJUEG010000011.1 GCA_910584835.1 uncultured Oscillospiraceae bacterium
CCATGATCACCGAGCGCAGCGACTGGTGCATCTCCCGCCAGCGGGTGTGGGGCGTGCCCATCCCGGTGTTCTACTGCGACGGCTGCGGCGAGGCCATTGTCACCCCCGAGACCATTTCCCACGTGGCGGACCTGTTCCGCCAGCACGGCTCCAACGTGTGGTTTGACAAGACGGCGGACGAGCTGGTCCCCGCCGGATTTAAATGCCCCAAGTGCGGCAAGGCCCATTTCTCCAAGGAAAACGACATCATGGACGTGTGGTTCGACTCCGGCTCCACCTGGGCCGCCGTGGCCGACCAGCGGCCCAACCTCCAGTACCCCGCCGACGTGTACCTGGAGGGGGGCGACCAATACCGGGGCTGGTTCCAGTCCTCCATGCTCACCTCCATCGCCTGCAATGGCATCGCCCCCTACAAGCAGATCATCACCCACGGCTGGACGGTGGACGGCGAGGGCAAGGCCATGCACAAGTCCCTGGGCAACGCTGTGGCCCCCGACGAGGTGATTAAGGACTACGGCGCGGATATGCTCCGCCTGTGGGTTTCCTCCGCCGACTACACCCAGGACATGCGCATCTCCAAGGAGATCATGAAGCAGCTCAGCCAGGCGTACCTGAAGATCCGCAACACCGCCCGGTACATGCTGGGCAACCTGGACGGCTTCGACCCCAACCATGCTGTGGCCGTAAGGGACATGCTGGATTTGGACAAGTGGGCCGTGGCGGCGTTCAACGACCTGGTGAAGGCCGTCCGGGCGGGCTATGACGCCTACGAGTTCCACACCGTCTACCGGGCCATCTACAACTTCTGCGTGGTGGAGATGTCCAACTTCTACCTGGACATCATCAAGGACCGGCTGTACTGCGGGGACGATGCGGGCCGCGCCTCCGCCCAGTCCGCGCTGTACCTCATTGTGGACGGCATGACCCGGATGCTGGCCCCCATTCTGGCCTTCACCAGCCAGGAGATCTGGACGGCCATGCCCCACAAGGCCGGGGACGACCCCGAGTGCGTGCTGTTCAACGACATCCCGGACTACGACCTGGCGCTGGCGCTGGGCGAAAAGGAGACTGAACGCTGGGAGAGCGTCATTGCCCTGCGCAATGACGTAAACAAGGCTCTGGAACTGGCCCGGGAGAGCGGCATCAAGAAAAATCAGGATGCCGCCCTGCACCTGTCCTTTACCCCTGAGAGCTGGGAGCGTTTCCAGGCTATGGGGATGAGCGAGGCCGACCTGGCGGCCGTCTGCATTGTGTCCCAGGTAACTGCCAGGCAGGAGACGGCCAACGGCTTCGCAGGGGAGAATTTCCCGGGTGTGGCAGTGGCGGTCTCCCCGGCCGAAGGCCCCAAGTGCCCCCGCTGCTGGAACCACGACGAGCACATCGGCGCCCCCGGCCACCACGCCGAGCTGTGCGGCCGCTGCGCCAAGGTGCTGGGTGTGTAAACAAACAGAACCGCCCTCTCCGGGCGGCGTTTGCGGCCCGCCCGCGGGCGGACCCCTGACTTCGGCAGCAGAAAGCCTCCCTCCCCCAATGGGGGAAGGAGGCTCTTCTTTTACCCGTTTGGCTGGTTCACCACCCCGGTAAACAGCGGCAGGCCGCTGTCCCCGGTGATTACAAACAGGAAGGGCCGGTCCAGGGTAAAGTCCACCTCGTCCTCCGGCGGCATGGCCCCGCCGCACTCCATTATCAGGACGGTGTAAGCCGCCGCCTCGCAGCCCTCCTCGTCCACCTTCACCCGGGCGGCGTGCTTGGCCTGGGAGACGTAGATGGGCTCGTCGGTGGACGCCCCCAGGGGGTCGAAGTTGGAGACGGTGTAGTCAAACACGTCGGTGACGCCCAGCGCCTTCAGCCCGTCGATCAGGTCCAGGTCGGAGGACACGTCGAACCTGGGCATGGACAGGTTGATGTTGAGGAATTTCTGCCCGGTCCAGCCCTCCCGCGTCATATTGCCCTTGTCGTCGTACTGGTCATACTTGGGGGAGAGGAGGAAGTCCATGGCCTCGCCGCTCTTCAGCAGCCCGTCCACAGAGTATTCCTCGTCGGGGAGGATCAGCCACATGGAGCCGCCCCGCTGGAATTGGAGCTGGACGGCGGTGAAATTGTCCCCCCAGTAAAAGCTGCCCTCCAGGGTGCGGCGCATGAACTCCGTGTCCACGTCGCCGGACGGGGCGTGGAAGGTGTCGGTCTCGGTGCGCTCCTTGCTGAACTCATCGCTCCAGGCCGCCTTGAAGTAGATGGTGGAGGCCAGGGCCAGCACCGTGTCCGGGCTCATCTCCAGGCCGTTGGCCTGCTCCTGCAAAAGGCCGTTGGTCTGCGCGTTGAGCCAGTCCCGCAGGGCCTGGTTGTACTCCTCCGAGCCCATTCTGCCGGAGAAGGAGGAGGCAAAGTAAGCCTTGGCCAGGGTGTCCAGGGTCTGCCGGCTGTAGGTCATGCCGTCCCGCAGCCACAGGGAGTTGGCCAGCAGGGAAGTGACCACTCCGTCGTCCCGGTAGTTGTCCAGCCACAGGGAGTTGGCCCGCTCCCGCAGGGCCTCAATGGAGTCCACCTGCAACAGGTCCAAAATCTGTGCCCGGGAGTTGTCCCCGGCGGTCTCCGCCAGCATGGCCAGGGCCATATAGACGTTGATGGGGGAGTAGATCCGGTTTTCCTCTCCGGCCCCGGCCAGGAACTGGGCGCTGGTGGAGGCGATGAAGCTGTCCATCAGCCCCGTGTAGTCCGTGCCCGAGCGCAGGGCCTTGCGGCTCTCCGACCAGGCGTCGTAGGCCTCGCTGTAGGCGTCGCTGGCCTTTTTCCAGGCGTCCTCACCGTCGCCCACATCGGCGAAAAAGTCCTCATCCTTAGGGTACGGGGCCATCTCCGGCACGTCCGCCAGGGCCAGGGCGCAGGTCTCGTAGGATGCGGGCACGCCGTTGGGGCCGCAGGTCTCCCCATTCGCCGGCATGATCCGGGGCTGGGGCCCGTCGGGGCCGCTCTCCGGCGCCGGTTCGTTGTAGCCGGCCAGCTGCATGGGCTGGCTCCCCTGCCTGGGCCACATGGCGATCCCTCCGATCACGGCCGCCGCCAGCACCGCCGCCACCGCCCCCATCCAGCGGGAGTAGGGGCGGCGCACCCCGGGCCGGGCGGCCTTTTCCTTTAAGTCCTCGGGGGCGTGGATGCCCTCGTTTGCCTGTTGATAACGTTTCAAAGCTCTACCTCCTTCAGCATGTCCCGCAGAAGGGCCCGCCCCCGGCTGAGCTGGGATTTGACGGTGCCCTCCGGCACATCCAGCGTCTGGGCCATTTCGGCCACCGACAGGCCCTCGAAGTAGTGCAGGTGAATGACGGCCCGGTATTTCCCGGGCAGGGCGAGCACCGCGCTGTACACCTCGCGGTAGTCGTCCTCCACCCCCACCTCCTCGGCAGTCTCCAAGGGGACAATGCGCTTTCGCCAGGGGGAGGACACCAGGCTCTTGCAGCGGTTCACCGTGCACCGAATGAGCCACGCCTTGCGGTATTCGTCGCTGTGAAACCTCTCCTCATGGCGGAAATAACGCAGAAACACCTCCTGAAACACGTCCTCCGCGTCGGGGACGCTGGCGGTGCGGGCCAGGGCGAGACGGTATACCATATCCCCCCAGCGTTCCACCACCTGGGTGCGCTGCTCCTGTGTCAAGGCTATCGCCTCCCTTCCTGGGCCGCGCCTGCGGCCCTCCTCCCATGCCTCGGCCGCGGCCTGGGGCGGTTTTGCCTGTCATCTATAACACCCCCGGACGGGGCCGCCGGTTGCGCTTTGGATAAAAAAACCGCCGCTGGGCGGCGGTTTTTCCATGCTTTGTCAGCTTTGCCCCTCCTGTCCGCCGCCCGGCCTGCGCCGGTGGTGGGGACGGTAACGGCGCTTGTGGTTTTGGCTTTGCGCTCCGTTTCCCGCCCCTGCGGGCTGGCCGCCCTCCTGGGCCGCCCCCTTGGGCTGGGACTGCTTTTGTGCCTTGGGCTGGGCCGCCTTTTCCTGCTTGGGCTGGCCCTGGGGGCTGTTCTTCCCGTGGCCCCGGTTCCGCCGCCCGCCCTGCCGCTGGCCGTCGCCGGGCTGCTGCTTCTGGCCGCCGTCACTCAGATAGCGCTCCAGCACCTGGTTCAGGTCGGAGGGGCCCTCCAGCTTCCGCCCGCCGCGCAGCTGCTCCCCCTCCTGGGTGCGCAGCTTTTCCAGCTCCCCCTTGGGGGGCGGCTCATAGCCCTCGGGCCTGCGGCCCTTGCCGGGGCGGACCACCCGGATCTCATCCGTCAGGTAACTTTTGGGCTGCTCGGAGGAGTCCTCCAGCCGCACCTTCACCTGCTCCCGCAGCAGGTTGACCGACGACACCGTCCCCACCCCGTTGGGACACTCCACGAAGGACTCCTGCTTGGGGCAGCGCTTCACCGCGTCCTCATAGGCCCCCTGCTCGTACTTGAGGCAGCACATCAGCCGCCCGCAGGTGCCGGAGATCTTGGTGGGGTTGAGGGACAGGTTCTGGGTCTTGGCCATTTTGATGGACACGGGCTGGAACTCGTCCAAAAACTGGGAGCAGCAGAAGGGCTTCCCGCAGATGCCGAACCCCCCCAGCATGCGGGCCTCGTCCCGCACGCCGATCTGCCGCAGCTCGATGCGGGCCCGGAACACCCCCGCCAGGTCCTTCACCAGCGCCCGGAAGTCCACCCGGCCGTCGGAGGTGAAGAAGAACAGAATCTTGCTGCCGTCGAAGCTGTACTCCACCTGGACCAGCTTCATGTCCAGCCCATGGCGCTCCACCAGCTGCTGGCAGGTGCGCAGGGCCTCCTTCTCCTTGCCCCGGTTCTCCCGGACCTGGCGCTCGTCCCGCTCGTTGGCCAGCCGCACCACCGGGCGCAGGGGCTGCACCACCGCGCCGTCCTCCACCATGGTGTTGCGTTTGACGCAGGCGCCGTATTCCAGCCCCTTGCCCGTCTCCACGATGACGCTCTGCCCCTCGGCCACAGTGAGGCCCGCGGGGTCGAAATAGTATTGCTTGCCGCCCGGCCGGAACCGGACGCTGATGATCTCCGTCATAAAGGGTATCCTCCGTATTAAAATAATTGGGCCAGAAGCCACCCCAGGGTCAGCCCCGCGTTGGGGCGGAACACCGCGTTCTCCCGGCAGGTCTTGAGAGCCCGGAGCACCTGCGCGCCCCGCCGGGGATTTTGGGCCAGCCGCCGGGACGCCTGGTTCTCCGCCTCCAGCAGCAGGGCGGAGAGCTGGTCCGGCTTGGGCTTGTCCAGCTCCAGCTCCACCAGCGCCCGGGCCACCGACAGCTCGTCCCCGTCCATCAGAAGCTCCGCCAGGGCGGAGGCCCGCTCCAAAAGCGCCGGGTCCGGGGCGGCCTCCCCCGGGGGCAGGGCGAGGGGCTCGCACCGGGAGCGCACCGTGTCCAGCAGCAGCCCCGGCCGGGCTGCCAGCAGCAGAAAGGCGACATAGGCCGGGCCCTCCTCCAGCACCTTCAGCAGGGCGTTCTGGGCGGCGGGATTCATGGCGTCCGCCGGGTCGATGATATAGACCTTGCGCGCGCCCTCGTTGGGACGGATGTAGGCGTCGGCGCGCAGGGCGCGGATCTGGTCCACCGTGATCTCCCGCTTGTCCGGGGCGGGGGAGGTCCGCCACACATCCGGGTGGGTGTGCGCCGCCGCCTTCCGGCAGGGGCCGCACCGCCCGCAGGGAGGGCGTTCTCCCCGGCACAGGTAGGCCGCCGTCATCCGGTCCGCCAGCCCGGCGCGCTCTTCCCCGCTCCCCCCGGCGATGAGGTAGGCGTGGGACAGGGGATTGGGCAGCTCTATCATAACCGCTCGAACCGCTCCACGTCCACCACGAACAGGGTGGCCCCGCCCACGGTGACCTCCACCGGCATGACGGGCATGAAGCCGTAGCTCATCTCGGTCAGGGCGGGCACCATCTGCCTGCGGCTGTGGGAGTAGCGGTGGATCAGGTCGATGACCTCCTGCACCTTCTCCTCCTCCACGCCGATGAGCAGCGTGACATTTCCCGCCAGCAGGAAGCCGCCGGTGGTGGACAGCCGGGTGGAGGAAAAACCGCTCTTGGCCAGGTTCTGGGTGACGGCCCCCGCGTCGTCGTGGTTGACAATGGCGATAATCAGCTTCATCCCTTCACTCCCCTTTCAGGATCACGTCGCAGTACTCCTTATTATATCCTATTTCCCGCAAATAGGCCAGATGTTTTTTTTCGATCCGCTCCCCGGGGGCGATCACCGGCACGCCGGGGGGATAGGGCGCGATCTGGCAGGCGGCAACCCGCCCCTCGCTCTCCCGCAGCTCCACCCGCTCCCGGGGGGCGAACAGGGCCTGCCGGGGGGAGAGGACGGCCCGGGGCGGCTCCGGCGGGGCCGGAACCGGGGCGCAGGGGCCGGCCGGCCCCGCCTCCTCCAGCGCCCGCTCCAGGCGGTCAAACTCCGCTGCCCCGTCGGCGCAGGTGAGTATGCACACCACGTGGCCCGCGTCCGCCATCTCGGGGTATACCCCCCGCTCCCGCAGGGCGCGGGCCAGGGCAAACCCGTCGGGGCTGGTGAGGGTGAGCCGGGCGGGGTCGAGCCGGAGGCCGTCCCGCTCCCCCAGGGCGGGCCAGCGCTCGCGAAGCCCCCCCACAAGCCGGGCGGTCTCCCGGTAGCGGGCCGCGCCCTCTCCCTCCATGTAGTCCCGCGCCCCGTCCAGGGCGGCCATGAGCACGTAGGACGGCGACGAGCTGCCATACACCGACCCCCAGCGCTGGAGCTGGGACAGGGGAAAGCCGTTGGCGAAGAGCAGGGCGGACTGCCCCGGGGCGGGGAGGGTTTTGTGGGCGGACATGACCACCGCGTCGGCGGCCTGATAGCCGGCATAGCCCAAAAAGGGCAGGTGAGCACCGTGGGCGCCGTCCACCAGGAGCTTTGCCCCATGGGCGCGGCACACCGCCGCAATGGCGGGGATATCCGACAACACGCCGTAATAGGTAGGCGAGGTTATACTAACCGTTTTTATTTCAGGGCGCTCCGCCAGGGTTTTTTCCACCGTTTCCGGCTCCATGGGCCCGGCCACCCCCTCCGGCCCCATCCAGGGCCGGGGGAGGAACACCGGCTCCAGGTCCAGCAGGGCCAGGGCGTTGAACTGGGAGCGGTGGCTTCCCCGGTCCAGGGCGACGGCCCCGCCCGCCCCGGCCAGCAGGGCCAGCCCCGCGTGGATGCCCTGGGTGGAGCCCCCGGTGAGGAACAGGCAGGCGTCAAAGCCAAACCGCGCCGCCCACAGCCCCTCCGCCGCCCGGATGGCGTCCGGCCCGTCCCCGAACAGGTCGCCGGTGGCGCCGTTCTCGGTGAAATCAATGGCGGACGGCCAGGCCAGTCCTCCCGGCAGGGGGGTCCCGTGGTGGCCGGGCATATCCAGCCGCAGGGGGCGGGTTTCCGCCAGCGCCCGCAGGCTGTCGTACAGCGGGGCGGGCACGGCTCAGCCCCGCTCCAAAAAGGCCCGGGCCTTTTGGAGGACCTCCCGGTCGGAGGGGTGGGTCAGCAGCTCCGCCGCCTCCTCAAAGGAGAGGAACCGGGCGTCCGCCACCTCCTCTGGCTGGCAGACGACGTCCCCGCCCCGGGCCCGGCCCAGGAAGAACACCACGTCCTTGGTGACGCCGGGCCGGGGGGAGTAGGCGATCACCTCCCGGAAGCCGTCCACAAAGTCCACCGCCAGGCCGGTCTCCTCCCGGATCTCCCGCACAGCGGTCTCGTGTTCCGTCTCGTCCCCCTCCACGTGGCCCTTGCACAGGGTGGTGTGGCCCAGGGTGCTTTTCAAGACCAGATAATAACGCTGGGCATTTTTCTCGCGGAATATAACCGCTCCGCAGCTTTTTTCCTGTTTCATGGCTTCCTCCTTACAGGTCCCCGCGCCCTTTGCGCGGGATTGCCTTCGGCGCGCCCGCCGCTTCAGTCCCCGTCCGTCTCGTCCCCGGCCAGCTCCAGCAGCCGCATCCCGGCGGTGCCGGTGACGGGGAGGGAGAACACGATGGACTGGGCCTTGGTGTTCAGCCCCGCCTTGTCCATAATCGCCCGCATAATGCGGTTTTTGGTGGCGGTTTTCACCACGATGAACACCATCTCCTTCTCGTTCACCAGGGAGAAGCCCAGAAATTTCTCCGCCTTCTCCATGCCGGTGCCCTTGGCGTGGAGGACGGTGCCGCCCCCGGCCTGCTGCTCCCGGGCGGCGTCCATAATCAGCTCGGTGTGGCCCTGGTTGGCGATGACCACCAGCAGCTCGTACTTGGTATCCTTCAAGGTGCTCTCCTCCCCCGCTTCAAAATCCTGGCCGTCGGTGAGAAAGGCCAGGGGCTTTTTCCCCCCGATGCTGCTCAGGGGGATGATGAAGGCGATGCCCGTGCCGGGCACGTCGATGTTCAGCTCCCGCTGCATGGCCTCCTTCACCCCGCGCCAGGTGGACCGGGTGACCACGGAGAAGGTGACCACCTTTTCCGTCTTTTCCAGGCCAAAGTAGTCCAGCAGCTCGCTGCGCGCCGTCCCCGCCCCCAGGGTGCTCAGGGTGACGGTGACGTTATGCCTGCCGAACAGGGCCAGAAACTGCCGCGCCCTGGCCCGCTCGGTGATGGTCACCATAAGGTACAGCTCATTCAAATAAAATCCCCCCAGCCATGTCGTGTCCTTCCCATTGGAAACTATCATCCCCGGTCCGCAGGAATCCATTTCTATCCCGCGGTTTTCATTGTCCTTCTGTCATATAACATTACAACGGAAAAGGACAGTATCTGCCCAATTATAATTCTAACAACCTGCATACTGTCCGCTTCACCATTTGAAATCACGTGCAGTAAATTCGTCACAATAACGTTGTTAAATAAGAACCTACAGCTCGATGATGGCGTCGTCGTCCAGCGCCTCGAAGGACGGCGCGGCATGGGCGCCCGCCCCGGTACGCTGCCGCACCCGGTAGACCATCCCCAGCACCTGGATGGCGATGAGGGGGGTCATGGCCACCATGGCCACCACCCCGAAGGCATCGGTGACAATATTCCCGCCCACTGCCGCGCAGGCCCCCTGGGCAAAGGGCAGCAGGAACGTGGCGGTCATGGGGCCGGAGGCCACCCCGCCGGAGTCAAAGGCGATGGCGGTGAATATCTTGGGCACAAAGAAGGAGAGCACAATGGCGGCGGCGTACCCCGGTATGAGAAACCACAGGATGGATATCCCGGTGAGCACCCGCACCATGGCCAGGCCGATGGACGCCGCCACGCCGGCGGACAAGGCGGCCCCCATGGCGGAGGAGGAGACGGCCCCGTCGGTGATCTCCTCCACCTGCCGGTTGAGGACGTAGACGGCGGGCTCCGCCTTGACGATGAAGTAGCCGATGACCATGCCCACCGGGACGATGATCCAGCGCTGGTCCAGTCCCGCCATCACCTGACCCAGGTAGTTGCCTGCGGGCATGAAGCCCACGTTGGCCCCGGTGAGGAAGAGCACCAGGCCGATATAGGTGTAAGCCAGCCCCACGCCGATCTTTTTCAGCGTCCGGGGGGACAGCTTGAGGGAGACCATCTGGAACAGGCCGAACAGGGCGATGATGGGCAGCAGGGAGACGGCGATCTCCCCCATGTAGGTGGGCAGGCCGCTGCGGAACAATTCCCACAGCTCCACCGAGTCGGCGATCTCCGGCAGAACGGGGGGCGTATAGGCCCCGTCCCCAGGCCGGAAGATCATCCCCAGGATGAGCACCGCCAAAATGGGCCCGATGGAGCACAGGGCCACCAGGCCGAAGCTGTCGTCGGCGGCGTGGCGGTCGCTGCGGATGGCGGATATGCCCACGCCCAAGGCCATGATAAAGGGCACCGTCATGGGCCCGGTGGTCACCCCGCCAGAGTCGAAGGCCACCGCCAGAAAGTCCCTGGGCACAAAGAACGCCAGGGCAAACACCACAAGGTAGGAACACACCAGCATGGGGGGCAGGGCCACCCCCAGCAGCATGCGCAGCAGGGCGACCACCAGGAACACCCCCACCCCCGCCGCCACCGACAGGATCAGCGTCATGTCGGGCACCGCCGGCACCTGGCCCGCCAGCACCTGGAGGTCCGGCTCCGAGATGGTGATGAGGAAGCCCAGCACAAAGCCCATGGCGATGATGACGGCCAGATTGCGGCTGCGGGTGACGGCGGAGCCCACTCGTTCCCCCATGGGGGTCATGCTGGCCTCCGCCCCCAGGGTGAAGAACATCATGCCCACGATAATCATGGCCGCCCCCAGCAGGAAGCACAGCAGAATGCTGGGGGAGATGGGCGCCACGCTGAAGCACAGCGCCGCCACAATGCCCACAATGGGCAGCACCGCCCGCAGCGCCTCCAGCAGCTTTTCCTTCAATTTCGGAAGGGAACCCCGCAATGGCCCCACCGTCCTTTCCATGGCGAATACCCCGCCATTTTACATTGTTACTCAGCATTATATCAAAAAAACGGAGGGATGCCAACAGGGCACAGGAAATTTTTAGGCAGTGTCACCAATTCCACAAAACCGGCGGGAAAAAACGGTTTGCGGTTGTTTTCAGCCGGCTACTATGGTATACTAGCTTATAATGTAAAAATATACGTTATAGCCGGTTCATCCGGCGGAGCGGAGGAGTAATGGGACAAAACAGACGGATTTTCGGCCATATGCCCGGCGGGACCGCGGTGGAGGAGCTCACCCTGCGGGACGGGGCTCTGGCCTGCCGGATCATCACCTACGGCGGCGCGGTGCGCTCGCTGACCGTGCCGGACCGGGACGGGAACCCGGTGGACGTGGCCCTGGGCTTTGACACGCTGGAGGACTACCTCGCCCAGGACAAATACCTGGGCGCCCTGGTGGGGCGGTACGCCAACCGCATCGGCGGGGCGAAGTTCACCCTGAACGGCGTGGAATACCTCCTGGCCGCCAACGACGGGCCCAACTCCCTCCACGGGGGGGACGCGGGCTTTGACAAACAGGTGTGGGCGGTGGACGAGCTGAGCGAAAACGCTGTCACCCTCTCCCTGGTCAGCCCGAATATGCAGGAGGGCTATCCGGGGACCCTCTCGGTGCGGGTGACCTACGCCCTGGGCGATGGGGCGCTGCGCATCGGCTATTGGGCCAGAAGCGACCGGGACACCGTGTGCAGCCTCACCAATCACACCTACTTCAACCTGTCCGGCCACCGCGGCGGCAGGGTGGAGGGGCAGTATATCAGGCTGAACGCCTCCCGGTATACCCCCACCGTCCCCGGCTCCATCCCCACCGGGGAGCTGGCCCCGGTGGACGGCACCCCCATGGACCTGAGGGCGGCCCAGCCCATCGGGGCGCGCATCGGCGATCCCTTTGAGCAGCTGGCCATGGCCGGGGGCTATGACCACAACTGGGCCATCGACGGCTGGGATCAAACCCTGCGCCCCGCCGCTTCCGCCTGGTCGCCGGACACCGGCATCTCCATGGAGGCGTCCACCACCCTGCCGGGGGTGCAGTTCTATACGGGCAATTACCTGGGCGGCTGTCCCAGGGGCAAGGGGGGCGCGGTGTACGCCGAGCGCTGCGGCTTCTGCCTGGAGACCCAGTCCTTCCCCGACAGCCCCAACCAGCCCGCTTTCCCCTCCTGCGTGCTCCGGGCGGGGGAGGATTACAACAGCACAACCGTGTACCGCTTCGGTATACTGGATGACGCCGGACAGCTGTGACGGCGGGAAGAAAGAAGGAATAGAATGACAGCCAACGAGAAAAAGGAACTGCAAATCGCGGCCTGCCGGGTGCGCATGGGCGTCATCCAGTCCACCCACGCGGCCAAGGCGGGCCACCCCGGCGGGAGCCTGTCCTCCGCCGACCTGTTCGCCTACCTCTATTTCAAGGAGCTGAACGTGGACCCCAGCCACCCCAAAAAGTGGGACCGGGACCGCTTCGTCCTCTCCAAGGGCCACTGCGCCCCGGGGCTGTATTCCGCCCTGGCCCTGCGGGGCTTCTTTCCCTGGGAGGACCTGAAAACCCTGCGCCACATCGGCAGCTACCTCCAGGGCCACCCGGACATGAAGTCCATCCCCGGGGTGGACATGTCCACCGGTTCCCTGGGCCAGGGGATTTCCGCCGCCTGCGGCATGGCCCTGGCCGCCAAGAAGCAGGGCAACCCCTGCCGGGTGTACGCCCTGCTGGGGGACGGGGAGATCCAGGAGGGGCAGGTGTGGGAGGCCATGATGTTTGCCCACCACTACAAGCTGGACAACCTGTGCGCCGTCATCGACAACAACGGCCTGCAGATCGACGGGCCGGTGGACCAGGTGATGAGTCCCTACCCCATTCCGGACAAGCTGCGGGCCTTCGGCTGGGAGGCGGAGGAGATCGACGGCCACGATTTTGACCAGATCGAGGCCGCCTTTGCCCGGGCGAAAACCGTGAAGGGCCGCCCCTTCGCCATTGTGATGAAGACCATCAAGGGCAAGGGAGTCAGCTTTATGGAAAATCAGGCGGGCTGGCACGGCAAGGCCCCCAACGACGAGCAGGCCGAGACCGCGCTGAACGAGCTGGGCGCGGCGCTGGCCGGATTGGAGGCGGTGTAAATGGCGGACGTGAAGAAGATAGCCACCCGGCAGGGGTATGGCGAGGCCCTGCGGGAGCTGGGGGCCGTCCACGACAACATCGTGGTGTTTGACGCGGACCTGGCCGGGTCCACCCAGACCGCCATGTTCGGCAAGGCGTTCCCGGACCGCCATTTCAACTGCGGCATCGCCGAGGGGAACATGATGGCCGCCGCCGCCGGCGCGGCCTCCATGGGCATGGTGGCCTTCGCCTCCTCCTTCGCCATGTTCGCCGCCGGCCGGGCCTATGAGCAGGTGCGCAACTCCATCGGCTACACCGGGCTCAACGTGAAGATCGGCGCCTCCCACGGCGGCATCTCCGTGGGGGAGGACGGCGCCACCCACCAGTGCCTGGAGGACTTCGCACTCATGCGGTCCATCCCCGGCATGGTGGTCATGTCCCCCGCCGACGCGGTGGAGGCCAAGGCCATGGTGCGGGCCGCCTATGAGCACCAGGGGCCGGTCTATATGCGGTTCGGCCGCTCCCCGGTGCCCGTGTTCCACGACGAGGAGACCTTCCGCTTCCAGATCGGCAGGGGAGAGGTCATGCGGGACGGCACGGACGTCGCCATCATTGCCAACGGCCTGCTGGTGGCCGAGGCGGTGGAGGCCGGGAAGCTGCTGGCGGACCGGGGCGTGTCCGCCCGGATCATCAACATGGCCACCATCAAGCCCCTGGATGAGGAAATCGTACTCAAGGCCGCCCGGGAGTGCGGGAAAATTGTCACCTGCGAGGAGCACTCCGTCATCGGCGGGCTGGGGGAGGCGGTGTGCTCCCTGCTCAGCGAGAAGCTCCCCACCCCCGTGCGCCGCATCGGCACGCCCGACGTGTTCGGCCACTCCGGCCCGGCGGCGGCCCTGCTGGAGCAGTTCGGGCTGTGCGCCTCCAACATCGCGAAGACGGCGGAGGAGTTCGCCGGGCGCTGAAAAGCGGTGCCAAACAGCCGAAGCGTGCGCAATTCAAGTTATGTCCCCGGCCCTGGCGCCGGGGACATTTTTTACCTGGACCAGTATGCCGGAATTTCAAAAATCGTGGATTTCACGGGCAAAAAGGGCTTGACACCGTTTTATGTAAACCTTGTTTCCCGCCGGTGTCCTCGCGGCCTTTCCCCACACCGCTGTGGAAGTTTATGTGGAAGTTGTGGAAGCCTTGGAAACAGCCGCTTTCCCAAGGGGCGGCACTCCCGTCGGGATTCCGGCCTGCCGGAGGCCGCCCTGTTTTATTTTCTCCGATTTGCCTAAAATAATTATGACGCGGGCTGTGGCCCACAGCGGCAGGCCGCCGGGCGGAACTAAGTTCCGCCTGGCGGCCTTTTGAACGTCCATATTCAGTGCAGCAGGGCGTTTTCCCCGGTAACCGTGTTCAGCGAATCGCCGGTGGAAAAGTACTGGGCCAGGATGCCCGCCGCCAGCTCCGCCAGGCTGCCGCCGGCGTCGCCCCCCTCCGCCACCAGGCACAGGGCCACCTGGGGGTCGTCGTAGGGGGCAAAGCATACGAACACCGCGTTGGTGGTTGCCGCCTTGGAGGAGGTCTCGGCGGTGCCCGTCTTACAGCCCACCTCCACCGGCAGGGAGCTGAACCACCGGGCCATGGTATAGGTCTTGGACAGGTCGTACATGCCCTGCTTGACGGCGGCCAAGTCCTCGGGCTGGATGTCGATGGTGTGCAGGGGGGCGGCCTCATAGGTCTGGGTCACCTGGCTGTAGTCGCTGGATTTGCACTCCTTGAGCAGGTGGCAGGCGTAGTGGTTGCCGCCGTTCACCAGGGTGGCGATATAGTTGGCCAGCTGCAGGGGGGTGAACTGGTTGGTGCCCTGGCCGATGGCGGCATTCATGATATCGCCGCCGTACCAGGGCAGATTGAAGTGGGCGTTGGCCTCCGGCCCGGCCACCCAGCCCTTGTACTCCGAGATCTCAATGCCGGTGTACTCCCCCAGTCCGAACTTCTGGGCGTATTCCTGGAGGGTATCAATGCCGGTGCGCCGCCCCACGTCGTAGAAGAAGATGTTGCAGGAGTCCTTGATGGCCTGGGTCACGTTCTCCTTGCCGTGCCGCCCGGGGGCGATCCAGCAGGCGGGGGAGACGTCGGGATAGAAGCGGTACCAGGCCGTGCACTCCACTGTGTCCCGGGGCTCGATGGTGCCGGACGACAGGGCCGCGATGGCGGTGAGGGGCTTGAAGGTGGAGCCGGGGGCGTACAGGCCCATGGTGGCCCGGTTGTTCAGGGGTTTGCTCTCGTCGTCCTGGAGCTGGCTGAAATTCTCCCGGAAGGAGGCCAGGTCATAGGTGGGGTAGGAGGCCAGGGCCAGCACCCCTCCGCTCATGTCCACCACCGCCGCCGCCATGCCCTTGGAGGAGTCCTCCTGCCGCCCGGCATACTGGGCCAGCAGGTCCTCGGTGGCGGCCTGGAGGGCCATGTCCAGGGTGAGCACCACGTTGTCCCCCGGCTCCGGCTCCTTCCGCCACTCCTGGCCGGTGGTGTTGCCGTCCTGGTCCTTCTCAATGAGGCGGGAACCGCTGACGCCGTGGAGCTGCTCCTCAAAGGCCAGCTCTATCCCCTCCACCCCCACGGTGGCGTCCATGGGGTAGCCCAGCTCCTTGTAGCGGTCCCAGTTGTTCCGCGTGATGCTCCCGGTGTAGCCCAGCACATGGGCGGCGTAGCTTGTCTCGTATTTCCGCGTGGTGGCGGTCTCAATGCGCACCCCGGCCAGGGCGCTCTCCTTCACCTTGGAGATAAAGGTGATGCTCACCCCCTGGGCAAAGAGATATGTGCTGTTGTCCACCTCGTGGCGGCGCAGGTACAGCTCGTAGAACACGCCCGCCAGCTCCCGGTTTTCCCGGCTGATGCCGCCGCCCTGGTCGGTGAGGCCCAGGCCCTGCCCGGCGGCGGACAGCATCCCGCCCAGCTCCGGGTGGGCCAGCCGGGGGCGGGGCGCCTTTTCGACGAGCCCGAAGGTCTGGCACATCAGGGTGAGCAGCTCCCCGGCGGTGAGGTTGGACTTCTCCGCATGCTTCACCCAGCCGCACTCCTCCGCCAGGCTGCCCAGGTAGGTGGGGACGTCCGTGACCTCCCCATCATCGCTCTTCCGCTGGAAGGACAGGGGGGTCTCCGAGGTATACCGCCAGGGGGCGGTATCGGAGATGGGCAGGTCGTCGGCCCACTCCACCCCCTCCTCCCGGCAGATATCCAGCAGGCGCGCGAGGATGTCCAGCTGGTCGGAGCCCATGGCCTCCCAGTCCAGCTCCACATTATAGCTCACCTCGTTGGTGACCAGCACCCGGCCGTAGCGGTCCAGGATCTCTCCCCGGACGCTGTCCACCTGCTCGGGCTGGACGATGCGGACGCTGGAGTTGGCGCGGTAGCTGGCCCCGTTGACAATCTGGGTCTGGTAGAGCACCGCCGCAAAGCCGCACAGCACGGCGCAGAACAGCGCGATGAGCAGGTTGGTGCGCAGCTTAAGGCGGCGGGCCTCCCGCTCCGCCTTTTCCTCCTGGATGTGGGCGGGGTCGAAGGGGTTATTCATGGTAGATCCTCCCGTAATTGACGCAGCAGAACCGCCCCGCCCAGTACACCGGCAGGGCCAGGGCCAGGGTCCACAAAAGCTCGGGGGCCGCCACCCGCAGCAGCACCTCCAGCGGGGCGGTGCGGGAGAGCAGGCGGACGCCCACCGTCCAGCCCTCCCAAAGCAGAACGGCGGCCGCCGAGCAGATCATGTGGCCCCAGGCGTCCCGCCGCAGGAGGTATTGGGTGGTGAGCCCCGAGGCCCACCCAAAGGCGGCCAGGGAAAAAACGCAGCCCGGCCCCAGATAGCCCAGGGCGGACATCACCACCCCGCACACCCCGCCGTACACGGCGCCGAAGCCCGCGCCCTCCAGCGTCCCCCCGGCCACCGCCAGCACGGGCAGCAGCAGGGGCAGGGCAATGGGCAGGGGGCCCAGCACGTAGTAGTTCACCACCGTAACCGCCAGCAGGGCGATGAGGTAGGCGGTCCATTTCAAAATTTTATCGTGTCGGGTCATGGGTTCTCCTTTTCCGGCGGCAGTTAAGCCACTGCGGCTGCGCGCGCCGTTTGCCGGGCCTTTGGCCCGCCAAGCCGTCCACTCCGCTCCGTGTCTTAACCGCCTGCTCCCGGGTGCTCCGCGCTCAGCTCTCCAAACAGCGCCCAGGTGGAGCAGCCGGTGATTTTAAGGTCCGCAAACTGTCCCACCAGGGCGGGGTCCCCGCTTAGATGCACCAGCCGCCCCCCCGCCGTCCGGGCGGTGAGATTGTTGCGGGGGTCCTCCCCCTGACCGTCAATGAGACAGCACTGCACCGTGCCGATATAGGCCCGGTGTTTTTCCAGGGAAATACGGTTCTGCGCCTCCACCAGCCGGTCAAAGTTGGCGGACTTCTCCTCGCGGGGCTGCGGGTCGGGCAGCTCCGCCGCCGGGGTGCCCTTCCGGGGGGAGTAGATAAAGGTGAACAGGGCGTCGAAGCGCACCTCCTCAATCAGGGACAGGGTGTCCTCAAACTCGGGGGTGGTCTCCCCGGGGAAGCCCACGATCACATCTGAGGTGAGCACCACGTCCGGGATGCGCGCACGCAGGGCGGCCACCTTTGCTAGGTACTGCTCCCGGGTGTACCGGCGGTTCATGGCCCCCAGCACCCGGGTGTTCCCCGACTGGAAGGGCAGGTGGATCACCGGGGCCACCTTCGGGCATCCGGCCATCACGTCAAAGAGCCTTTCCGTGGCGTCCTTGGGGTGGCTGGTCATAAACCGCAGCAGAAACTCGCCGGGGATGGCGGCGGCCTTTTCCAGCAGGGCGGGGAAGTCCCAGCCCCCCTCCAGGTCCCTGCCGTAGGAGTTCACGTTCTGGCCCAGCAGGGTGATGTCCCTGTAGCCCTGGGCCGCCAGCTCCGCAATTTCCCGCAAGATGATGTCCGGCTCCCGGCTGCGCTCCCGCCCCCGGGTGTAGGGCACGATGCAGTAGGAGCAGAAATTGTTGCAGCCGTACATGATGGACACCCAGGCCTTCAATTTGTCCGAGCGGCGCACCGGCAAGCCCTCGGCGATGGCGCCGTCGTCCCGCTCCGTCTCAAAGACGCGCCCGCGGCGCACGACCACCCGGCGCAGCAGCTCCGGGAACCGCCAGAGCTGCTGGGGGCCGAACACCAGGTCCACGTGGCGGTAGGACTGGCGCAGGCGCTGGGCCACGTGGTCCTCCTGGGCCATGCAGCCGCACAGGCAGATGATCTGCTCCGGGTTGCGCCGCTTGCCGTGGACGAGGGCCCCCACATTGCCGAACACCCGCTGCTCGGCGTGCTCCCGGATGGCGCAGGTGTTGATGACGATCACATCCGCCCCCTGGTCGGTGTCCGCGATCTCATAGCCCATCTCGCACAGCATCCCCCGCAGCAGCTCGGAGTCCGCCTCGTTCTGCTGGCAGCCGTAGGTATCCACATAGGCCCGGGGCGGGGCGGGGCGCCGGGCGTTGAGGGCGCGCAGCTGGGCGCAGTATTCCTTTTGGCGCTGAATGTCCTCAGCGGGTATGACGGGGGTGGTTCGTTTCAAGGGTATGGACCTCCAATAAAGTTTGTGGGATAAGCCGGAAAAGTTTTTGTTGACAGGCGTTATGTCACCCTCAACATAGGGAAAAGGGATTGTGGAAAACTCTGTTCAAGTTGTTGAAAACTTTGGAACATCAGGGTTTTCCGCCGCCGGGCCTCCGCCGCCTCCGCGGGTTCCGGTCACTTTTCGGGGGTGAAAAACTGGACAAAAGGGGGGTGAAAAATATTATCCGTTCAGCCGCGCGGCAACTACCCGCGCCGCCTTTACCCCCGACGCCCCTGCCTGGGCCAAGCCTCTTGTGACCCCCGCGCCGTCGCCCACGGCGAAGAAGCCGGGCAGGGCGGTCTCCAGCTCGCCCGACAGCTTGATCCGGGCGGAGTAGAACTTCACCTCCGCGCCGTAGAGCAGGGTGTCGTAGTTGGCGGTGCCGGGGGCCAGCTTGTCCAGGGCGTAGATCATCTCGATGATGTCGTCCAGCTGCCGCTTGGGCAGGGCCAGGGACAGGTCGCCGGACACCGCGGCGGTGAGGGTGGGCCGGACAAAGGACTTGCTCATCCTGTGGTCGTTGCTCCGCCGCCCGCCCACCAGGTCGCCGAAGCGCTGCACCAGCACGCCCCCCGCCAGCATGTTGGACAGCGAGGCGATGTGCTTGCCGTAGCGGTAGGGCTCGTTGAAGGGGGAGGTAAACCGGTTGCTGACCAGCAGGGCAAAGTTGGTGTTCTCGCTGCGCAGGGCCGGGTCGGAGTAGGAGTGGCCGTTGACGGTGTTGATCCCCTCCACATTCTCCGCCACCACGTGCCCATAGGGGTTCATGCAGAAGGTGCGCACCTGGTCGCCGTACCGCTTGGTGCGGTAGACCAGCTTGGACTCGTACACCACGTCGGTGATGTGCTCAAACACGGCGGCGGGCAGCTCCACCCGAACCCCCACGTCCACCTGGTTGTTGAGCACCTCCAGCCCCAGCCCCTTGCACTGGTTGGCAAACCACTCCGCCCCGGAGCGGCCCGGGCCCGCGATGAGATAGGGGGCGGTGTACCGCTCCCCGCCCTCGGTGACCAGGGTGTACGCCCCCTCTCCGGCCTCAATGGCGGTGACGGCGGTGTCAAACAGGAAGGTATGCTTGTCCCGGATGGCCTCGTAAATGCTGGTGAGTATGTTCAGATTGTTCTCCGTCCCCAGGTGCTTGCACTGGGCCTGGAGCAGGTGGAGGTCGTATTTCAGCGCCTCCCGCTCCAGCGCTTTGGCCGCCGGGGTGGCGGTGGAATACACCTCGGTGGTGGCGCCGTGCTTCACGTTGAGGCTGTCCACATAGCCGATGAGGTCCATGACCTCCCGCTCGTCCAAAAAGTCGGTGAGCCAGCCGCCAAAGGCGGTGGTGAAGTTGAATTTCCCGTCGGAGAAGGCCCCCGCGCCCCCAAAGCCGCACATGGTGCCGCACACCCTGCACTGGACGCAGGAGCGGACCCTGCCCGCCACGATGGGGCACTGGCGGCGGTAGATGTCCGCCCCCTTGTCCACCACCAGCACCCGGGCGGAGGGGCACTTCAGCGCCAGCTCATAGGCGGCGTAGATGCCGGCCTCGCCGGTGCCCAGGATCATCACGTCGTAGTTGGTATTCATAGCAGCTGGCTCCTCTCTTGCTTATGGGCGTATACAGTCAGTATATTGTATCATGGAACACGCCCCGGCGCAAGGGCGCAATTTCACCCGCCGCCTCCCTTTTCAGGTCAGTGCTTCTGATGCAAATTTTTCAAATCATTTGCCGGAAATGACGGAACCTGGTGTGTCAAATACACTTTTCTCCCCTATCAAAGCGCACCTTTCCTATAGGGATAAGTCAAGGGATTGCTGCGGCTTTGGGAAGACTTTTGTAAATCTGCGCCGCCCAGAGGAACGTTACGGCTGTGAGCGTCATCACCAGGATTTCCGTGGCCGCGACGGGCAGCCAGGCGTTGGATATAACCGCCGCGAAGTTTACCGCCGCGTGGATCAGGATGGCGGCAGGATACAGCCATCGCCGGTTTGTACGTACAGAAGCGAATACCAGTATTGAGAGCGCCATATGCAGCGCCATGGCCGCCAGCCGCTCAAAGCCGCTCCAAAGAAACATCGCCGCCGGAATTGCCAGTAAAGATTCCACAGCCGGAACGATTTCGGAAGGGACTGGCCCTCCATGGGAATAGATCAGGCCCAGTATGAGATTTGATGCCATTGTCAGGCCCGCTATCAGGAACGCCTCGACGCCGCCGTGCCCGATTCCATAGGCGAGTGATGTGATCCTGGCCTTTCGGCTGCGCAGTACGACCCGGAAGGCCAGAAAGCGGCCTGTCTCCTCAAATACACCCGCCGCCAGGCCACCATAGAGGCCATATATCCAGATGTTTCCCTGGATCGCCGCTCCGGCCCCGGATTGCAGGATCAGAAAATGAAAGACCCGTTCCAATACCATAGCAAAAACGATAAATGTGACAGCCCCCACAAGAAAATCTTTCCATGATCCGCCTGCTCGTGCAAGGATAAGCATGATTCCCAGCGGTACGGCGATGGTGAGGATGAGTACGGCCACAATGGCCGCAATGGTTCCCATTGGCATAATGTTGTCCTCCTGTTTCAATTGTAGATAATCGCAGCCTGTTTTACCACATAACTGTACACCTTCCATCAGGTGGAAGGTCAAGGGCTTTCTACAAACATTTTTTATTGCCTTTATATCTGTGGTATGCTTTAGTAAAAACGATGGAGTTTATATCAGACAACACTTTTCTTAAAAGGGACCCCGCCGCCCCGGCCTTGAACAGCGGGGCCGGTTGTGATAGAATAAGGAATAATCGCTGTTCTGGGGGTGTGCGCCGTGAGCCGCGTAAAAGCAATCCTGTCCGCCCTGCTGGCGGCGGCGTTCTTTGCCGTCAACGTGCCGGTGTCCAAGCTGCTGCTGCGGGACGTGGGGCCGGCCATGATGGCCGCCCTGCTGTACCTGGGCGCGGGGATTGACATTGGAATCCTCTCCCTGTTCCGCCGGGAGGACCGCGGCCGCTCCCGCCCTCTTACCAAAGGGGACCTGCCCTTTGTGGCGGGCATGATCGCGCTGGACATCGCCGCGCCCATCCTCCTGATGCTGGGCATACGGGCCGGCTCCTCCTCCAGCGCCTCCCTGCTGGGCAACTTTGAGATTGCGGCCACCGCCGTCATTGCCCTGCTTATCTTTCACGAGGCGGTGTCCCGCCGGCTGTGGGCGGCCATCGGGCTCATCACCCTGTCCAGCGCCCTGCTGTCCTTCGAGGGCGCGGACAGCCTGCGCTTTTCCGCCGGCTCCCTGCTGGTCCTCCTGGCGGCGGTGTGCTGGGGCTTTGAGAACAACTGCACCCGGATGATCTCCTCCAAGAGCACCTACGAGATCGTCACCCTGAAGGGCCTCTTCTCCGGGTCCGGGTCGCTGGCCATCGCCCTGGCCAGGGGGGAGGCCCTGCCCACCCTGCCCGCCGCCGGGGCGGCCCTGTTGCTGGGCTTTGTGGCCTACGGGCTGAGCATCTTCCTCTATGTCCGGGCCCAGAGCGTGGTGGGTGCCGCCAAAACCAGCGCCTACTACGCTGCCGCCCCCTTTATCGGCGCGTTTCTCTCCTTCGTGCTCCTCCGGGAGCGGCCGTCCCCCCTGTACCTGGCCGCGCTGGCGGTCATGGTGGCGGGGGCGGCGCTGGCGGCGGCGGACACCCTGGTCCGCAGCCATGTCCATCCCCACCGGCACACCTTTACCCACACCCACGGCGGCTCCACCCACGCCCACACCGTGACCCATGCCCACCCCCACAACCACTACCTCACGGACGGGCGGCACGGCCACCGGCATACCCTGGCTCAGCTGGAGGGGGAGCCGGGGGCGGGCCACGGCTGAGCGCCGCCGGACATTTCCCGCTGAACCCGGCGGGCAGTGGTATGATACCGAATCATCTTGAACCTGGAGTGGTGCGGCCGTGAAACCCAATATCCTTGTCGTCTGCGGCCCCGCCCCACGCTGCTTCGCGCCGCGGGGCCGCCGGGAGGCTTTATGAAACCTGATATTCTAGTCATATGCGGCCCCACGGCCTCGGGCAAAACCGCTTTGGCGGCGGAGCTGGCCCTGCGCCTGGGCGGGGAGGTGGTGTCCGCCGACTCCATGCAGGTCTACCGCCGCATGGACATCGGCACCGCCAAGCCCACCGCGGAGGAAATGCGGGGCGTCCCCCACCACATGCTGGACGTGGCCGACCCGTCGGAAAACTACTCCGTGGCCCGCTACGTGGCGGACGCCGTCCCCATCGTGGACGGTATCCTGGCCCGGGGCAGGCTGCCCATCGTGGCGGGGGGAACCGGGCTGTATATCGACAACCTGATCGCCGGGCGGCGGTTCGCCCCTTTCCGGCCGGACAGCGGGCTGCGGGAACAGCTTCAGGGCCGGGTGAGGGCGGAGGGCCTGCCCGCCCTGCGGGCGGAGCTGGAGCGGGTGGACCCGGAGGCCGCCGGGCGCATCCACCCCAACGACGAGAAGCGCACCCTCCGGGCGCTGGAGGTGTACCTGTCCACCGGGGAAACCATCTCCCAGCATGACCGGGACAGCCGGGCCCTGCCCAACCGATACACCCCCCTGACCATCGCCCTGAACTTTCAGGAGCGCCCCCGGCTGTGGGAGCGCATCGACCGCCGGGTGGACGAGATGATGGCCCGGGGGCTGGAGGGGGAGGTGGAGGCGCTGCTGGCCGCCGGGGTGCCCCGGGACTGCACCGCCATGCAGGCCATCGGCTACAAGGAGATTGCCGCCGCCCTTTCCGAGGGCCGCCCGGCCCGGGAGGGGGCGGAGGAGGTCAAGCTGCGCTCCCGGCAGTACGCCAAGCGGCAGCTCACCTGGTTTCGCCGCAATTCACAAGCCTATTGGCTGAATTGGGAAAAAATTCCTGATCTGGCCGCCGCCGCCGATTTTTCGACACAACTTGTCAGGGACAGTGGATTACAATGAATGCACACAAGCGCGAGACCGGGCGGGGCGTTGTCCCGCTCGGGTTGGCCGTGCGGCTGTCCTCGCGCTTCCAAGAAAGAAGGAGTGTATTCAAATGAGCCTTACATCCACCGTCCCCGTCTCCAAGCAGCCCAACGTACAGGACGCCTTTTTATCCGCCGCCCGCCGTCTGGCCGCCCGTGTCACCGTCTTTTTGATGAACGGCTATCAGCTGCGTGGAGTCATCACCGCCTTCGATCCCTACGTGGTGGTGGTGGTGTCCGACGGCAGGCAGCAGGTGATCTACAAGCACGCCATCTCCACCATCGCCCCGGAGCACCCGGTGGAGCTGGAAGAAGCGCGAGGATAAGCACATAGGACCGGGTGGACCGCAGCGAGGGGCAAAACCCAGGCGGGCTGAGCCCGCCGGATTTGCCCCGAGGCGGAGGGAAGCCGGGCCGTGTATGTGCCCAATCCGAGCGTGACAGGGAGGCGTGAGCAGCGCGCCCCCGGCGCGGCCCGCCCTCCGTCAAGAAATAGAAAGATAAAGGATTGATCCCATTGAAGGAAAGCACCCTGGCCACCAAAATCATGATTGCCATCCTCTGCCTGGGGGTGGCGGCTTACCTGGCCATCTATTTTGTCCGGGGCTGGGGGGCGGAGCTGGTCACCACCCGGGCCTATACCCACTCCATCGACGTGGGGCAGGAGGCCCAGGGCATCCTGGTGCGCACCGAGATTCCCCTGACCGGCGGCAGCGGCTACGTCGACCAGATTCTGCCCGAGGGGGCCAAGGCCGCCGCGGGGGACCCGGTGGCCCTGCTGTACGGGGACCCCTCCGCCCTCACCACCCGGCAGTCCATCCGGGCGCTGGAGGCCGAGATCGAGCAGCTCCAGTACGCGCTGGGGGACCGGGCGCAGAACACCGACGCCGCCCGGCTGGACGCCCAGGTCATCTCCTCCATCGTCTCCCTGCGCTCCCTGGCCGCCGGGGGCGACCTGACGGGGCTGGACGACTGCGCCCTCAGCCTGCGCTCCATGGTGTTCAAGCGGGACTATGCCTACGGGGACGCCGGAGCGGCGGAGCAGCTAAGCCGGCTCATCGAGGACAAGCAGGGGCAGCTGTCTCAGCTCTATCTCTCCCTGAACCAGGTGTCCACAACGGTATATGCGCCCGCCTCCGGCGTCTTTTCCGCCGGGGCGGACGGCTGGGAGGGGGTCATCACCCCGGATATGCTGGACACCCTCACCGCCGCCGGGCTGGACGAGCTGCTCCATCAGCAGCACAGCCCCGCCCCCGGCGCCGTGGGCAAGCTCATCACCGATTCCACCTGGTACTACGCCGCCCTGCTGGACGGCACCGACACCGGGCTCCAGTCCGGCCGCCGCTACACCCTCAGCTTCTCCGGCGACTACTTCGGACAGCTTGTCATGACCCTGGACCGGGTGGTGCTGGACGGAGACAGGACGCTGGCCGTATTCTCCTGCCGCTCCAATCTGGCGGACACCACCCTGCTGCGCATACAGACGGTGGACGTGATCACCCAGACGCTGGAGGGCATCCGCGTCCCCCGCCAGGCCCTGCGGGTGGAAACGGCGGAGGAGACCGCCGAGGACGGCTCCATCCGCCATGTGAACCGCTACGGCGTGTTCACCGTGGTGGGCGCCCAGGCGGAGTGGCATGAGGTGGAGGTGCTTTACACCGACGAGTCCTTTTACCTGGTCCGCCCCGCCGACCCGGATGCCGCCTCCCGCCTGCGGGCGGGGGACGAGGTGATCTTCAACTCCTCCGGCATCTACGACGGAAAGGTAGTGCGCTGAGCCGTCGTGAGCAGCGCGGATGGACTGGAGCGAGGACAAAAGCCCAAGGAGGGCCAAAGGCCCGGATGGGTTTTGCCCGAGTGGTCAGCAAGCCGCGCGTCGCGAACAGGCAAAGCGCAGCAGCAACTGGAGGCTGGTCTACATGGATTTAAAGGAGAACATCGCCAAGGTGCGCGCGGAGCTTGACGCCGCCGCCCGGGCGGCGGGGCGGGACCCCTCCGGCATCACCCTGCTGGCCGCCACCAAGACCCAGAGCCGGGAGACCATCCGGGCCGCAATCCGCGCCGGCGTCACCGCGTGCGGGGAAAACCGGGTGCAGGAGCTCACCGCCCACCTGGCCGAGGACGCCTATGAGGGGGCCCAGGTCCACTTCATAGGCCATTTGCAGACCAATAAGGTGAAGTATGTGGTGGGAAAGGTGGCGCTGATCCACTCCGTCTCCTCGGAAAAGCTGCTGCGCGCCATCGCGGACCGGGCGGACGCCCTGGGGCTGGTCCAGGACATCCTGCTGGAGGTCAACCTGGCGGGGGAGCAGTCCAAGTCCGGTTTTGCCCCGGAGGAGGCCCTGGGCGCCGCCCGGCTGGCGGCCTCCCTGGAGGGCGTGCGGCTGCGGGGGCTGATGTGCATCCCCCCGCGGGCCGCCCGGCCTGGGGATAATCTCCCATATTTTCAAAAATTAAGCCGGTTGGCTGTTGACATAACGCGGGAAATGTTAGATAATAGCATAGATATGGACGTGCTTTCCATGGGGATGAGCGGCGACTATGCGGACGCCGTTGCCGCGGGCTCCACCTGTGTCCGAGTGGGTTCGGCCCTGTTTGGCCCCCGCCCGCCTATGTCATCTACTCACGATTGAAGGGAGACCCGTCTATATGAGCCTATTTGATGAACTCAAGCGCCTGGCCCGTCCCTATGAGGACGAGGAGGATGACGATTATGAGGAGGACTTCACCCCGGTGAGCAGCGGCATCAAGGAGCTCCCCCGGGATCGGGATCGGGACCGTGACAGGGATCGGGAGCGGGATCGCGATCGCGATCGCGACCTCGACCGCCGCAGCGGCAACAAGGTGGTCAATATCCACACCACCACCCAGCTTCAGGTGGTGCTGGTCAGCCCCACCCGGTTTGAAAACGCCAGCGAGATCGCCGACCACCTGCGGGACAAGCGTACCGTGGTGCTCAACCTGGAGCAGACGGACAAGAACATCGCCCGCCGCCTCATCGACTTTTTGTCCGGCGTGGCCTATGCCAATGAGGGCACCATCAAAAAGGTGGCCCTGTCCACCTATATCATCACCCCCTATAACGTGGAAATTTTGGGCGACCTCATTGACGAGCTGGAAAACAACGGCCTGTACTTCTGACACAGAGATAAGGGGGACTTTACGCTATGATGACTCCGCAGGAGGTGGCCAGCCACTCCTTTGCCAAGGCCACCCTGGGCGGCTATAACCTGGCCCAGGTGGACGAGTTTCTGGATGCGCTCACCGAGGACTACACCGCCCTTTACAATGAAAACGCAATTTTGAAAAACAAGCTGAAGGTGCTCTCCGACACGGTGGAGGAGTACCGCGCCACCGACAACGCCATGCGCAAAACCCTGCTGGCCGCCCAGAAAATGGCGGACGACATGGTGGAGGACGCCAAGAAAAAGCAGGCCGAGCTCATGGGCGAGGCGGAGCAGGACGCCCACAAGCGGGTGGAGGAGCTGAAAAAGGCGGTGGAGGCGGAGGAATTCCGGCTGAAGAAAGCCCAGGAGTCCACCGCCGCCTACGTGCGCAAGCTGGCGGCGGCCCACGATGAGGAGATGGCCTTCCTGTCCAACCTGGGCCAGCTGGTCCCCCCGGAGCAGATGGCATCCGCCAAGGACAGCGACCCCTCGGAGGACATCAAGGCCGCCCTGGCCGCTCAGGTCCGCCAGGAAGAGGAGGAGCAGCAGGTTCAGGCCGCTCCTCAGCAAAAGAGCGCCCCCCGCCTGGTGGCGGTGGGGCCGGACGACGACGTCCCCCCCATGCCTGACGACCTGGAGCCCCTGTCCGGCCAGGGTCAGGAGGAGTTCGAGCTGGACCCGGACGCCACCAGGCGGTATTCCGACCTGCAGTTCGGGAAGGACTACGAGATTCAGTAAGCAAAAAGCCCGCCGGAAAAGTCCGGCGGACTTTTTTTGCCCCTGCCCGGAACTCCCGGCGGGCTTTCCCTGTACTATTGTTTTGCGTTTATCCCGTCCTGATAGCCATAGCGGTACATCAATTTTCCACAGGTGCGGGAAACCTCCTCAAACCCGCGGATCAGCTGTTCAAAATCAGGGTCGGCATCCGGGTCCAGCCCTGTTTTTTCGCAAAGACGGTTGCGCGCTTCATAGGCTTGCTCAATCAGCGGCCCCAGCGCGCCCGCCATGGAGGATTCATCCCGCGCCCATTCACAGACATCCGGCTCACTCAGGCCGTTGATTTTGTTATAGATGAATTCCCAGCGTCCCGTATCCTTTTTATCAAAACAAGTCACTTTTGTTCCCTCCATATTTTAGTGTTTTCTAATAGCCAGCATATCACAACTTTATGTTGTTATCAATTATATATAACTCCCAAAAAGATTTATATTTCACTACCATAGGTTGTTATTCTTATCCTATGGGGTGATGACAATGGTGAAGAATCTGCGCAAATTACGGATAAATGCTGGACTCACCCAGCAAGAACTTGCGGACGCAGTCGGAACAACACAGCAATCTATTAACAAATATGAAAACCATGGCGTAGAACCGGATATTTGCATGCTTATCAAATTAGCTGATTGTCTCCATACAACTGTTGACTTTTTGGTGGGCCACGCTCCCGTTTCGGATCAGATTGCACCGGAAGACTTGGAATTGAATCATGCAGAATTTTCTCTCATCAAAGATTTCCGCAGACTGTCCGATAATGAAAAGAAAAGTATTCAGTTGGTTCTCTGCAACTATTTAAAATACAAATAAAAAAGAGCCTCCTGGAAATCCAGGAGGCTCTTTTAACGGTTTTGACCTCAGATTACTTGTGGTCCACGCTGTACATGTGCTTGATGAGCTCCAGCACCTTGTTGGAGTAGCCCATCTCGTTGTCATACCAGGACACGACCTTCACGAAGGTGTCGGTCAGGGCGATGCCGGCCTTGGCGTCGAAGATGGAGGTGCGGGGATCGCCCAGGAAGTCGCTGGACACCACGTCCTCGTCGGTGTAGCCCAGGATGCCCTTCAGCTCGCCCTCGCTGGCCTTCTTCATGGCCGCGCAGATCTCGTCGTAGGAGGCGGGCTTGGCCAGGTTGACGGTCAGGTCCACCACGGACACGTCCAGGGTGGGCACGCGCATGGACATGCCGGTCAGCTTGCCGTTCAGGGCGGGGATGACCTTGCCCACGGCCTTGGCGGCGCCGGTGGAGGAGGGGATGATGTTGCCGGAAGCGGCACGGCCGCCGCGCCAATCCTTCATGGAGGGGCCGTCAACGGTCTTCTGGGTGGCGGTGGTGGAGTGCACGGTGGTCATCAGGCCGTCGGTGATGCCGAAGTTGTCGTTGAGCACCTTGGCGATGGGGGCCAGGCAGTTGGTGGTGCAGGACGCGTTGGACACGAACTTCATGTCGGGGGTGTAGGCGTCCAGGTTGACGCCGCACACGAACATGGGAGTGCTGTCCTTGGAGGGGGCGGACATGACGACCTTCTTGGCGCCGGCGTCGATGTGGGCCTGGGCCTTCTCCTGGGTCAGGAACAGGCCGGTGGACTCCACCACGTACTCAGCCTCCAGCTTGCCCCAGGGGATGTTCTTGGGGTCGCGCTCGGCGAAGATGGGGATGGACTTGCCGTTGACCACGATGGCGTTCTCGGTGGCGGAAACCTCGCCGTCGAAGTGGCCGTGCATGGTGTCATACTTCAGCATATAGGCCAGGTAGTCGGCGGGGCACAGGTCGTTGATGCCCACGATCTCAATCTCAGGATGGTTCACGCTGGCACGGAAAACCATGCGGCCGATGCGGCCAAAACCGTTAATACCTACTTTGATGCTCATTGGTATCACTCCTTAATATAATTATGGTTGTGATGGATCTGCGCGGTCTTATTATACTCTAATCGCGTGCCAAAGGGAAGAGGTATTGTGAAAAATTTTTCAAACTTTTTCACAAATTTTAGGGCTTGTTTGACAAATCGGGCGGTTTCCGGTAGGAAACCGCCCGATTTTGGATATTTCCCCCAGTTTTCTCCCGGGTTCCGGTTCTTACTCGATGATCAGCTCAATGTTTTTGGCGCTCTCCTGGAACTCGTCGATCCAGTCGCCGGTCATATCGGTGTAAGTAAAGGCGTAGAGCTTGTCGGCGTTCACCGACACCACCAGCTGGGTCATGGTCACCCCGTCCAGCTCCACATCGTAGCAGTACTGGTAGGCGGGCAGGCCGCACACCTCGTCCTTGGTGAAGAAGCGGTCGGTGATGGTGGGCGCGACGCCGAAGGTGCTCTCAAACATCTCCGTCAGGGTCTCCCGGGTCAGGTCGGCGGTGATGATCTTAAAGGCTGCGTCGGCCCCGTTTTCCTTGTCGGTGACGGTGGTGTTGATGTTGGAGCCGTCCGCGGCGTTGTACCAGCACTCCTTCACGCCCTCCATCTCCGTCTCCTCAAAGCCGTCGGGCACGTCCACATTGTAGCCGGTCACGTGGTCGTTGACCTTCTTGCCGCACCCCGCGGGCAGGAGCAGAACCAGGGCAAACAGGAAAACCAGGCTTTTTTTCATGATAACTCTCTCCTCACATGTCGTTCTCCGCCCCGAAGGCCGGGACGCACTCTGGATTATAGCACGCCGCGCCCCTTCCCGCAAGGTTTTTTCCCTCTTGACAGCGCTGGTATAATGATTAAGAATCTTTTAAGGGAGGCGGTCTCCATGACAGAAAAGCTCCGGGCGCGGCTGGCCGCCGTTCTGCCCACCCTCCGGGCCCTGGGGCAGTGGCTGGCGCTGGCCGGGCTGACCGGGCTGGCCTGCGGCGGGGCAGGGGCGGCGTTTACCTGGTGCGTGGCCCGGGCCGCGGCCCTGCGGGGGGACCATCCCTGGCTGTTGTTCCTGATGCCCCTGGCGGGGCTGGCCATCGTGTTCAGCTACCGCGCCGCCGGGATGGAAAACGACAGCGGCACCAACCAGATCATCGCCAGCGTCCGGGGCGGGGCGCGCCCCCCGGTGCGGCTGGCCCCGCTGATTTTTTTGGGGTCGGTGCTCACCCACCTCACCGGCGGCAGCGCCGGGCGGGAGGGGGCCGCCCTTCAGATCGGGGGCAGCATCTCCGCCGGCATGGGGCGGCTGCTGCGCCTGGGGGACCGGAACCTGAACACCATCATCCAGTGCGGCATGGCGGGGCTGTTCTCCGCCCTGTTCGGCACCCCGCTCACCGCCACCGTCTTTGCCCTGGAGGTGGTAAACGTGGGCCACTTCCGCTATGCCGCCCTGTTTCCCTGCCTGCTGTCCGCCCTCATCGCCAACGGCATCCCCCGGCTGCTGGGCCTGCCCGCGGAAAGCTACCGCCTGGCCGGGCTGCCGGAGCTGGGGCCCGTCCCCCTGCTGCAATGCGGCGGCCTGGCCGTGCTGGCGGCGCTGGTGTCCATCGCCTTCTGCGTGCTGATGCACGAGACGGGCCGCCTCTATAAAAAATACATCCCCAACCAGTACCTGCGCTCGCTGGCGGGGGCGGCGCTGGTCATCGCCCTCACCCTGGCGGAGGGCAGCGGCGACTACAACGGGGCGGGGGGGCACATCATCGAGCTGGCGGTGGAGGGTCAGGTCCGCGTCCCCTGGGCTTTCGCGCTGAAAATGCTGTTTACCGCCCTCACCCTGGGGGCGGGCTTCCGGGGCGGGGAGATCGTGCCCACGCTGTTCATCGGCTCCACCCTGGGCTGCGCGGCGGCGCCGCTGTTTGGGCTGGACCCGGCCTTTGGGGCGGCGGTGTCCATGATCGCCCTGTTCTGCGGGGTGGTCAACTGCCCCCTGGCCTCCATCTTCCTGTCCATCGAGCTGTTCGGGGGGGAGGGGCTGCTGTTCTTCGCCCTGGCCTGTTCCCTGAGCTTTCTGCTCAGCGGGCGGTATTCGCTGTACTCCAGCCAGAATATCGTGTACTCCAAGCTGGAGGCGCGGCTCAACGACAACCTGTAGCGGCCCTGCTTTCTGCTTGTGCAGAAAGCAGGCAAAGACACACTCGGGGGAACCCCTCCGGGTGAACACGGCCCCAAGGGCGGGCCATGTTCACAGTCGGGTCTCCCCCCGAGACCCCCCTTTTACGGGGGCTTTCAGATCGGGGCGTTGGGTGGTTGACCTTCCGGCGCGGCGCGGATACGGACGCGGCTCCCCCTACCGCCGCTGCCGCTGAGTGTGTAGGTACTGAAAAGCGGGCGGCGTCCACGTAAGGCGCGCCTCAGTGCGCGGTGGTACTGCACAAGTGCGTATCAAGGAGAAAAGAGGGCCTGTCCAGGTGGACAGGCCCCTTTTCAGTTCAGCGTACCGTCAGGATTTTTATTTTTGAACATATCCCACCTTATTTGACATTGGCAGCGGGGTAAGGCGTCATCACGTCCGTGCGGCCCAAAAGATAGTCGATGCTTGTCCCATAATAGTCGGCCAGCTTGATTAAAACATCTGTGGGGATATCCCGGTTGCCACGTTCATACTGCGAATAGCAGACTTGTGAACAGTTCAAATATTCTGCAAGGGTTCTCTGTTTTAAATCCCAGTCTTCCCTCAAATCGCGAATCCTTCTATACACCATTTGTGTACCCCTCTCAAATTGAAAGCATACACAAAGTATAGATAAAGCATTTTGTTATATTGACTTCTAATTCAAAATGCTTTAAAATTGTCTTGAGGTGGGATTGCCATGCGGATATGGGCCGGCACAGAGCAGCTTTTATATGACGCAAACCGGGAGCGGGAGCTGATGGACATTTTAGGAATACAGAGTATGGACGAGGTCACCATCATCCCCTGGCGCTCCCCCGAAACCCCGCCGCAGAACGCCCGCTATGTCCTGCTCAAATTCTATGACCCTGTCATGGATGAGATTGCCTTTGACATGTTTTCCTATGAGGATGGCGCCTATTCCCACCAGCTGGCGGATGGAAGCTGGTTTGACATGGAGAGAAATCGGATTTTAGGCTGGGCGTACCCAATCAGCACACAAAAAGGATAGAAAAGGGCCTGTCCGGGTGGGAGAGGTAACGTAAGGAAGTTACCTCTCCCGCAATTTTTATAGCCAGTCGAATGTGATTGAATTGCGAGAAAATCCAACACTTCGGAGGTATATATCATGGGGAAATCCACGTTTGAGCAAATGGGCGGCACCTACCGTCAGGAGGGTGATTATCTTCTTCCAAACCTCGCTGTGCCGGAAAGCATTTCTGTCGGCATATGGGGCCAGTGGCGGAGGCGGTATCTGAGAGAACATCGTCAGGCCCTTTATACGGCTTTGTTACTGTCTGGAAAGTTGAACGACCACCTGTCTGGAATCGACATTCAAGCGAAAGATATGTTTTTTCAGCTTGTGGGGCAGATGGCAAAACAGGAGGGTATCACCGAGCAGCTTAAAGCGGATAACCAAATGGAGTGGGTTAGAAAAATGAACAGTATCCAATTTTGTGCGAGAGAGATTGTCAATGAAGAATTGATTTTCGCATAGGTGGACAATATTGGAGAAACAGAAATTGGTGGAAAGGTTGAACACACGGGCTGGAAACTTCACGTTTCCAGCCCGTGTTAAAATGAAAGTGCTCAGCTACCTATAATGTCACGCCATTCTATTTCAGAAATACCGTCTGATAGGCTGACAGAATAGGCATATCCGTCCGCCGACCATATTGCCAGTGTATAAGCATCACCATTACCATTACCTTTCAGCGTTGCTGTCAATGAGCCAATCTGAATGTTCTTAACATCGGCATAAGCGATATAATCCCCGGAATTGTCCTCCGTCCCGACCGATTTTCGGGATGTGGCAGTCTGCCCCTCGCCGCTATAAACGATTTCGGCCAGTTCCTGCCAATAGGCGGTATAGGTCGTTTCTGTTACCTCAAAGGGTAACCCGGTTAATTCCTCAACCTCAAATCCCACATGGGCAGATAATTCTTCCAACGTGCCGACATCCACAATACCATCTCCTGGGGTTAGTACGGCAGGATCGTTGGGCCGGAAAATACCTGTCATGTTTCCGGCAACAAACGTGCCGGCCAGTAACACCACAAAACAGGCGGCGACAGACAGATATTTTTTGAGGTTTGGAAACGGTATCACATTGCTTTTAGGCGCGGCTTCAAGCTCCATTTTTTGAATATTGCCCAGGATACGACCCCGCATCTCGTCGGTCACTTCAATTCTGTCCATCACTTCATCATACCGTTTCTTCAAAGTCATACGCCTCCTTGAGAACCGCTTTCAGCTTATCCCGCCCCCGGTGCAGATCGGAGCGGACAGTCGCCTCTTTTTTCTGGAGTAGCTTGGCGATCTGCTTTGTGGAATACCCCTCATAGTAAAACAGATGGATGACCTCGCGGTAGTTCTCCGGCAGCGTCTTGACCGCGTCCCATACAAAAGACAAGTCCTCCCGGCTTTCGGAAACCAGTTCATCGTTCAGCTCGTCCGTCATGCGAACCTTGTTATAGTCCAGTCGATTCTTGCTCAAATTACCCGCAACACGCAGAAGCCAAGCCTTTTCATGCTGCCGGGTTTCAAAGACCGGCGCAGTTTTCAAAAACTGAACCAGCGTGTCCTGCAAAACTTCCTCCGCATCGCTCATATTGTGCAGATAGGAGTAGGCGTAACGCAAAATGCTGTTGCCATGGGTATCCAGTATCTCTTCCGCCCGCCGGTTAATGTCGGCGCGGCTGACAGACTGTTCCGCCGCCCCATCCTGCTCCAGAGAAAAACAGACCCGCAGAATATGGGTAACAGCTTGAACCAAGTTTGCAAGCCATTCGGTTGCCGCTGTTCCGGCATGACAGCCATGGGTAAGACAAATTTCCACAGCGTAATCCTCCCAAGGGGACGGGCTTCAGCCCGTCCCCTGTTTTTCAGTGAATTTCGGAAACCAGAGCCGCCATATCATCGCTGGAAACGCCGCTGGCAACAGATACAGAATAAGTATAACCGTCAATAGTCCAGGTTGCAAGGCAAACCATACCATCGTTGCCGCGCATTGCGACCTCGATCTCGCCAACGGTAACAGTATCGGTTTGTGCATATTCGTTGAAGTCGCCGCTGATGTCCTCAGTTCCGGGGGCCTTGCGGATGCGGGCGGTCTCGTCCTCACCGGAGTGATAGATTACCTCCAACATCTTGCCATCAAGAGTCATAACACGATACAGCCGGTCAGCGGCACCGTTGACTGCCTCGGGTACAGTGAAGTCAAAACCAGCTTCGCGGGCGGCATCGGCCAGAGTATCGCAATCGGTGTAGGGGTTCGGAATTTCTACATTGGGCTGATTGCCGGGGCCCCAAGTGGAAGGGTCGCCGCCAATCACCAAATCATCATTCACCGTCGTGGCGAGGTCAGTCATCGTCACTTTGTTCAGCCCATCGGTGCTGGAAATGGAATAGGCGTACCCGTCCTTTGTCCAGACTGCCAGGTTCACCTTGCCGTCGCTGCCCTTCAGGGTAATTGTTGTGCCGCCCATGTCGATCTGTTCGGTTTCGGCGTACTGATTGAAGTCACCGCTGACATCCTTTTCCCCGACGCCTTTGCGGAAACAAATCTGTCCATCCTTGTCATTGACGAAGATCACGGAGATCAGTTCTTTCTCAATGGCGCTGATCTTCCGGCTGTCATAGCCATCGATCGTGTCGGGCAGGGTCATTTCAAAACCGGCCTTCTCCTGGGCCTCCTCCAGCGTTTCGCAGTCCACGAAGGGATTGGGGATTTCCACATTGGACTTGTTGGCGGGGTCGCTGCCGGCGGGCTTCTCAGCGCCGCAAGCGGCGATGGACAGCGCGATTGCGGCGCTCATCAAAATAGCAAGCAGTTTTTTCATGGTTCATATTCCTTTCGGTTTATTATTTTTGACCGGCTCTCTTGCCGTTCTGCCCTATATACAGGTGAGGGCCAGGAAATGTTGCAGGCGAAAAAATATTTTTCTGAGGATTGACAAACGTCAATTCCATGTGGTATTCTACAATACTCCCTTGCGGGAGCGCCAACTGAATAGGCTATCCTGATTGAACAGGTAAAGCCGGTTACATACACAAACCAAAACAGACACCAGCGGGGCGGGGGCCGTCCTGCTGGTGCGGTTGTGTATGTGACCGGCTTCTTCTTTGCTCCAAACAACTGAATGACCGTCTGAATGGGATACTCCGCTGTGACCTCCACCGGGGAGTGAGCGAGACAACGCCGCTGACGCTGTCAGGGGCAGGAACGCCATTCAGGGAACACGGCGGTTAGGGGGATGCCGTCCGCAGACGGCGGGGGCAAAGCCCCCCTCCCCCTCGGAGAGCTCACTGGCATCTTTCCAGCCCGGAGGGCTGAAAGTGTCATAGTGGGTTAGATACTTTGAAAAAGTATCTAACGAGAACGGCGCGGGTCGCGCGGAACGGAGGTTCAGATGGAAAAAACGAATTTTACCGTGGCGAGCCACACCAGGGCGGGCGTGGGCAAGTGCGAACGCCACAACGAGCGGAAAAACGAGAGCTACGGCAATATGAACGTGGATTTGGAGCGCACCCCCATGAACATCCACTTCAAGGTCTGCGGAGAATTGACCTACAATGAAACGCTGGACAAGCTGGTGGCGGATGGGTCGGTGTCCTTACGCGGGCTGAAAGAGAGCGCCAAAATCTATGACGAGATGATTTTGGATGTAAATACGGACTACTTCGAGCAACACGGCGGCTACAAGTTCGCCAAGGAGTTCTACGGGGAAGCCTACCGCTTTGCCTGCAAGCTGTACGGAGAGCAGAACATCCTCTCCGCCGTCATGCACGCCGATGAAATCAATCTGGCCCTGACTGAGAAATACGGCTATCCCGTCTACCACTACCACCTTCACATTGTAGCACTCCCGGTGGTGGAAAAGCAAGTGCTGTGGTCAAAACGGTGCAAGGACAAGGCGCTGGTGGGGACGGTCAAGGAGACCGTTCAGCAGGTCAGCCATTCCAAGAAGTGGAAGTCCCAGCGGGCGCTGGACGAACAGGGCAAGCCCGTCGTTGACGATCAGGGCAGGCCAAAGTACATTCCCTCGTACAGCATTTTGCAGGACGAATTTTGCCGCCATATGCAGGAGGCGGGCTTCACCGATTTTGTCCGTGGGGAGCGCGGCAGCACGGCGGATAACCTGTCCTGTCTGGAACATCAAATCAAGCAGGATAAGGCCCGGCTGAAAGAAATCCAGGAGAAAGTACGGGCCGAGGAAAGCAAACTCGCCGCAATCCAGCCAGTCAGTAAGACCCATGCCGAGATCGACGAGATGGGCAAGAAAACGCTGACCGGCAAGGTCACGGTCTCCCAGGCCGACTTTGACACCCTCACCCAGCTTGCCAAAGAGGGTGTTTCCGGGCGAGGACAGCTTAACCGGCTGAAAGAGGAAAATCAGCAGCTTTACTCCCGAATATGGAGTTTACAGGGCAGCTTGAACCGGCTTCAAGGGCAGTTCAACGAGCTGGCAGAGCGGTGCCGCCCCTATCTGGAAGCGGTCAGGGCCATGCCGGAACGGGTCAAGGATTTTCTGGACAGCGTTTTGGCTCCGCTTCGTAAGCGGGAAGAAGAACAGGGCCGGTCTATTATGTACGTAAAGGATAAATCAGGGAAAAACAGGGGTGATATTCGATGAATATTGTTTTGGAGCTGACAAAACGTGAGCAGGAAATCTTTGATGAAGTGATGGAAAAGGTTGATGAAACAGCGGCTTTCCTCGCCGGTCTGCCCCCTGCTGACCGGCTGGACTGGCTGAAACAGCACCAATACAGCCACCCCATCAGCTTTGAACGGGAGATCGGCGGCACTATTTACACCGTCAACGCCCATTTCAGCGAGAGTGCTACTGAAACCACAGAGGGAAAAGTAATTCGCATTCTCACCCAAAATATCGCACGTTAAAGTATTGAAGTCTTGCGCCGGGTGTGGTATGATAAAGTTACCTTGCAATTCATATCACATCCGGCTGCGGAAAGGAGTATATTTTGAAGAAAAAGCAGCCAAATGAGCAGAGAATTACTGTTCTCTATGCCAGATTATCCCGTGACGATGAGAAAGAGGGTATCTCGGGCAGTATCCAAAATCAAAAGATTATCCTGGAGAAGTTCGCCGCAGACAACCACCTGCCTAATCCCCGATTCATGTTTGATGACGGGTACTCCGGGGTTACGTTCACCCGTCCGGCCTTTATGGAGATCATGGATTTGGCCGAGCAGGGGCTTGTGGCAAACCTTGTTGTGAAAGACCACTCAAGGCTGGGCCGTAACCGCCTTGTGGTGGGCCAGCTTCTGGAAGAAGATTTTGTCCGGCTGAACGTGCGGTACATCGCCATCATGGACAACATCGACACCGCCAACGGGGTCAGCGATATTGTTCCGATGCAAGACCTTTTTAATGAATGGCACGCAAAAAATACCAGCGACAAGGTTCGCCGTGTCATGCAGAGCCGGGGCAACGCCGGGATTCCACTCACCACCAACCCGCCCTACGGCTACACAAAAGCCCCGGAGGATAAAAACAGGTGGATCGTGGACGAGCCAGCGGCGGAGATTGTCAAGCGGATATTCCAGATGTGCATCAGCGGTTTGGGACCTACCCAAATCGCAAAGAAGCTCAAGGCGGAGCAAGTACCCACGCCGACCGAGTATTGGCGCAGCATCGGCAAGAAATGCGGCCCTGGCACGGGACGGCCATTCAACTGGTGTTCGCACACGGTGGCGGAGATTTTAGACCGGCAGGAATATGTGGGCGATACAGTGAATTTTCGTTCTTTCAGCCAGTCCTTTAAGCAGAAAAAGCGGCTGGACAAGCCCCAGGAGGAATGGAAAATCTTCCCGGACACCCACCCCGCCATCATTGACCGGGAGACTTTTGCTCTTGTTCAAAACCTCCGCCAGCACCGCCGCAGGCCCACGAGGACGGGCATTGTGAGTATGTTCTCCGGGCTTCTCTACTGTGCCGACTGCGGCAGTAAGCTGGGATACAGCGCCACCAACAACTACAAGCGGGAGCAGGCATTTTTCTTCTGTTCCGCCTACCGCAGCAATTCCGATGTCTGCTCCGCCCATTTCATCCGGGAGAAAGTGGTTGGAGAGTTAGTGTTAGAGGGCCTGCAAAGGCTGTTGTGGTACATCCAGGTCTACGAAAAACGGTTTGCTCAAGAACAGATGGAGCGGTTCGGCCTACAAGAGAAGAAAGAACTGACCGCCAAACGCCGGGAATTGGACAAGGCCAAGCAGCGGGTGATGGAGATTGACCAGCTTATCCAGAAAAGCTACGAGGACATGACCAAGGGCTTGCTGACCGAGGAACGATTCGCCACGCTGACGGTATCGCTGGAAACCGAGCAGAAGCAGTTGAAAGCGGCTATCCCAGAGATGGAAGCCCGTCTGGACGCTACCACGGATAAGGCCGCCGATTTGCAGCGGTTTATTGAGCGGGCCAGACAGGTGACCCGGCTGACGGAGTTGACGCCTGAAATCGTCCACGAGTTCATTGACAAAATCGTGGTGTCCAAGTCGGAAAAGGTGGACGGAAAGCGGTATCAGCGGGTGGACATTCACTACAACACCATTGGACTTTGGACAGCGCCGGAGCCGGAAACGCTGGAACGGGAATATCTGGCCCACTATAATTCCATGCAGAAGCGCAGGAAAAAGACGGCGTAGCCATCGCCACGCCGTCCAAATTGAATGATTTTCACTTACGGGCACCCGCCCACGGGGCAACTTCTTTATGGGAGTTGCCCCGTGGACAGGCCCTTTTCTTATTCTCACAACGGCTCAGCGCTGGTATCGTCACGCTTCGCAAGCGGCTGGACGCTCAGTCGCTTTCCTCCGCCTCGGCCTGGTCTGCGGGGTGCTGTGCACCCCTGCGCTCGGCCTTGCTTCAGTCCAAGCTCCCTCGCAGCCGCCTGCTCAGCGCTGGTATTGTCACGCTTCGCCTGTTCGCGACGCGCGGCTTCCTTCCGCCTCGGACAAAACCCATCCGGGCCTCCGGCCCTCCTTGGGGTTTTGCCCTCGCTCCAGTCCATCCGCGCTGCTCACGACGGCTCAGCGCTGGTATTCAAACTCCAGGTTGTACAGGCACACCGCGTCCCCGTCCTCCACGCCCAGCTCCTCCAGCTGCTGGTATACCCCGGCGTCCCGCAGCTTCCGCTCGAACCAGTTGCGGCTCTCGTAGTCGCCGAAGTTCACGTTGGCCATGAGCTGGCGCAGCCAGGGCCCGTCCACCAACCAGGTGCCGTCCTCGTCCCGCTGGATGTCCAGGGACGCCGAGGTGTCCACCTCGGGGGGCCGCTCCATATAGGTGGGCTCGAACACGATCACCGGGGGCAGGGTGGACAGCTCCCGGGCGGCGGCGTACATCAGCTCCTTTGTGCCCTGGTGGGCGGCGGCGGACAGCTGGAACAGGGGGCAGCCCCTGGCCTCCACATGCTGGCGGAGCCTTTCCAGCAGCTTGGGGTCCTCCATGATGTCCACCTTGTTGGCCGCCACCAGCATCCGCCTCGCGGCCAGCTCGGGGGACCAGCGCTGGAGCTCCTCACAGATGGCGTCGAAATCGGCCACCGGGTCCCGGCCCTCGCTGCCGGACACGTCCACCACGTGGATGAGCAGGCGGCAGCGGTCCACATGGCGCAGGAAGTCGTGGCCCAGCCCCGCGCCGTCGGCGGCGCCCTCGATGATGCCGGGGATGTCGGCCAGCACAAAGGACGTCCCCTCGTCCACCGCCACCACGCCCAGATTGGGGGAGAGGGTGGTGAAGTGGTAGTTGGCGATCTTGGGCTGGGCGCGAGTGACCACGCTGAGCAGGGTGGACTTGCCCACGTTGGGGAAGCCCACCAGCCCCACGTCGGCCAGCAGCTTCAGCTCCAAGAGCACCTCCCGGGCTTGTCCCGGCAGGCCCGCCTTGGCGAACCGGGGGCACTGGCGGGTGGGGGTGGCAAAGTGCTGATTGCCCCAGCCGCCGTTGCCCCCCCGGGCCAGCACGAAGTCCTCCTCCCCGGACATGTCGCAGATGATCTCCTTTGTCTCCAGGTCCCGCACCACCGTGCCCCGGGGCACCCGGATCACCAGGTCGTCCCCGTCCTTGCCGGAGCACCGCTTGCCCTGGCCGTCCCTGCCGTTCCCGGCGGCATATTTGCGCTTGTAGCGGAAGTCCATCAGGGTGGACATGTGGGGGTCCACCCGCAATATGACGTCCCCGCCCCGGCCGCCGTCCCCGCCGTCGGGGCCGCCGGCGGCCACGTACTTCTCCCGGTGGAAGGCCACGGCCCCGCCGCCGCCGTCCCCCGCCCGGACGGTGATCCGGGCGGTGTCGATGAATTGATTGGCCATAGAGACCTCCTTTACAAATTCAGTTGGTAAATTCTGTGCCGGGGGATGCCCTCGTACCAGGCAAAGTAGTCCCGGGGCGCCTCGCAGACCTCCAGCAGCCGCCCGCCCAGTTTCTCAATGGTGCGGCAGGAGGGAGCATTGTCCTCCGCGCAGGTCACGTAAAGCCGGGCCATCCCGTGGAATCGGGCCACGTCCAGCACCAGCTCGCAGGCCCGCCGGGCATAGCCGTGCCCCTGAAATTCCGGGTCCACCTCATAGCCGATGTGGCCGTTATAGTATGCGTGGAAATTGTCCCCGATGCGGATGCTGATTTTTCCAACGGGGACGCCGCCCGCCAGGATATCGTAATAGTAGAAGGGGAGCAGCGGCCCGCCGCCCGCCGCCTTTTCCCGGATTTTCAGGGTGATATCCCCGCCGCCCAGTTCGTCAAAGCGGCTGCTGAAAGGAAAATCCATCCGCCTCACCCGCGGCGGCGGGCGTATACGTCGCTGTTCACCCGCCAGGCGCCGTCCTCCAGCACGGTGAAATTCTGCCAGTGGAACGTGTCCTCCCCTATCTCAGAGAACACCCACTTCCCGGCGGGGTTGTCGGCGGGGGTTCCCACCAGCCTGTCCCCCTCCTTCACGAAGGTGAGCAGGCGCACGTGGCCTTCACAGCAGTAGGCCATGTCGTAGCAGCCCTCTTTCGCGTTGAACATTCGGACAGCCGCGCCGTACTCCCCGTCTGGCTGGGGGTTGTCCGCCATGGTGGCCCGGGAGGGGCAGATGAACAGGTCCTGGATGCCCGCCCCGTTGAGGGCGCGGCGGAACAGCCACTCCCCCTGGACGGTGCGGCCTCCGCCCAGGCCGTCGGTATATTCAAAGTCCCAGTCCCCCAGCAGGGGGGCGAACCAGTCAAACTCCGGGGGGATTTTGCTCTCCCCAACGGTCAGGGCCTCCAAAAACGCGTCCATTTCTTGACCTCCTGCTATTCGCCGCCGTGACCCCTGGAGAGGCTGAGCGCCACCCCCAGGATACCCATAATCAGCGCTGCCAAGTCCACTATCATCCGCAATATTCCATCACTTAGGACAGGGTCAATCATCGCAATCAATACCAGCAGCATCCCGAACAGAATAAGCGCGATTCCCTGGGCCTGTTTTTTTCCCATTTCTGCGCATCTCCTTTTCGTAAAAAAGCCGCAAACGGTTCCCCGTTTGCGGCTTTCTGGCAAATCTTACTGCGCAATTTCCACAATAGAGACCTGCTTGCGGTCCTTGCCCAAGCGCTCGAACTTCACCTTGCCGTCCTTGAGGGCAAACAGGGTGTCGTCGCTGCCCTTGCCCACGTTGACGCCGGGGTGGATGTGGGTGCCCCGCTGGCGCACCAGGATGTTGCCCGCCAGCACGAACTGGCCGTCCGCCCGCTTCACACCCAGCCGCTTGGCGTGGGAGTCGCGGCCGTTCTTGGTGGAGCCGCCGCCCTTTTTGTGGGCGAAAAACTGGATATTGAGCTTCAGCATAGTCGTTTCCGTCCTTTCTGTCAAAGGTTGATGTTGTCACGTTCGCTTTGGGCGCGCTCCTCCCAGCGGCTTCCCTCCGGCTTCGCAAATTGTCCTCGCCGCCTTTAGCGGTTTCGACAATTCGCTCCGATCCGATCCATCCGCTGGGGTGCGCCTAAGCTCACGCTTCGTCTTCATCATCCATGAGGACAATGAGATTGTCGGGGTATTCCTCCCCCATGGCCTGGAGGTAGACCATCATGCCGGCCAGCAGGTTCTGGCAGGTATGCTCGTTGGCCTCGCTCAGCCCAGCCGGGAGCTTGAGGGAGATGCGGGCGTTTTTTTCGCTGGCCTTCACCGGGGCCCCCAGGCCCAGCACCTCGTTGATGGTGCACTCGGTCAGGCCGACCGCCGCGGAGATGGCGGCGCACACGATGTCGCTGCCCTCCTCGGCGTACCCGCTGTGGCCCTCCACCACGAAGCCGTCGATGCGGCCGGACCCGCTGTGGAAGGTTACGGTGGTCATCGCCGGCTCCCTCAGGCGTTGACCTTGGTGATCTCCACCTTGGTGTAGGGCTGACGATGGCCCTGACGGCGGCGGTAGTTCTTCTTGGGCTTGTACTTGAACACCAGCACCTTCTTGCCCTTGCCGTTCTTCACCACATTGGCGGTGACGGAGGCGCCGGCCACTGCGGGGGCGCCGAATTTGGCGCTGTCGCCGTCCAGGACGGCCAGCACCTTGTCGAAGGTGACGGTTTCGCCGGCTTCCACGTTCAGCTTCTCGATGTAGAGGGTGTCGCCCTCGGCCACCTTGTACTGCTTCCCGCCGGTCTCGATGATCGCGTGCATATCTGCACTCCTTTCCTTTATTACGGGCTCGCTGTCGGGGGCAGGGGATGATCCCCACTTGTTGACACGCTGCGAAGCGGCCAGGACGTTTGGTCGCTTCTCCGCGCTTCTACCCAGTCAATGCGGCTTGAATAGTATATCAACCTGGTTTGCAAAAGTCAAGGGATTTCCCTTGGTTTTTTGCTTTTTTAATCCCAAAGCGCGGTATTCAAGCCGTACCCGCCGTGGCGCGCTGCGGACAGGCGCAGCTGGCATAGGAGAGCCGTCCGCCCCGGGCTACCGCGGCGGCGCGGGGCGGCCCGCCAGCTCCGCCTGAAACCGGGCGGCGGTGTCCTTGGCGGCGGCGACCTTGTCCCAGCTCTCCAGGTACTCCTTGGCGTATTTGGGGTTGTTCAGCCGGACGATTTTCCGGTTTTCCGAATCCACCAGCTTGGTGATCCCCCCGGCCCCCAGGGACAGCACGCTTTGCAGCTCCTCCATCATCACGATGTTATAGGCGCACACCGCCCCCGGCCTTGTCCAGCCCACGTTTTCAAAGGAACCGGACATGTATTTCTGCCGGTACAGGTAGTACGGGGCGTACCCGGCGCCCCGCAGCCGTTTCGACGCCAGCCCCAGCATGTTTTCCACCGTTTCGGGCGGGCACAGCGCTCCCCCCTCCTCGGTGAGGCGGGAGCCCTTCTTCAGCGCCAGGGTGTGCACCGTAATGTTGGCCGGCCCCATGGCCAGCACCTTTTCCAGGGTGCGCTCAAACCCCTCCCCGCTGTCGGCGGGCAGCCCGGCGATGAGGTCCATATTGACCAGCCCGCCGAAGTGCGCCTCCGCCAGCTCCATGGCCTCCACAATCTGGGCGGAGGTGTGGGCGCGCCCCATGGCCCGGAGCACCCCATCCTCCATGGTCTGGGGGTTGATGGAGATGCGGTGAATCCCGTGTTTTTTCAGGGTTTCCAGCTTGTCCGCGGTGATGGTGTCCGGCCTGCCCGCCTCCACGGTGAACTCGCCGCACCGGTCCATGGGCAGAAAGTTTTCCACAGCGGACAGGATTTTGTGGAGCTCCCCCGCCGACAGGGTGGTGGGGGTGCCGCCCCCCATGTAGGCGCAGGAGATGTGGAGGCCCTTTTCCCGGAGGAGCTCCCCCGCCAGCCGGATCTCCCGGCACAGGGCCTCCACATAGGGCTCCACCAGGGACAGGGACCGCTTCACGTCGGCGGAGATGAAGGAGCAGTAGGCGCACCGGGTGGGGCAGAAGGGGATGCCGATATACAGGGCCATCCCATCATCGGCCAGGTCCCTTTTCACGTCCAGCGCCGCCTGGGCGCACTCCACCGCCAGCGCCGCCCGGGGCGGGGAGACGCGGTAGGTCTCCCGCAGCTCCCGCTCCGCCTCCCTGGGGGTTTTGCCCGCCAGCAGGGCCCGGGTGGGCAGCTTGACGGGCCGCACCCCGGTGAGCGACCCCCAAGGCAGCTCATGGCCCAGCAGGGCGGTCCCCGCCCTGTAAAACGCCTGCTTCAATGCGTGGGACACGGTGTGGTACACCTGCTCGTCCAGCTCGTCCAGCTTTTCCGACGGGAAGCGGGCCACGCCGCGCCCACGGCGGCCCCCCTGTTCCACCTGGGCGGTGACGCAGGACAGTTTTTCTCCCCGGTGGAGGGTGAGCGCCACCCACGGCTCCCCGTCCGGGGCGGTGGGGGCGGACGTGTCCAGGTACGGGGTATCTGGATACCCCGGCTTCTCGCCGGGAAACAGGGTGAGCAGCATCTGCTCCGCGGCAAAGCGGTACTTATCCGGCTTCCAGGGCCAGTTTTGTTCTGTCAGCCAGATTTTCATATCAGCGCCCCATGGCCGCCCGGAGGCAGTAGTTGGTCTGCCGCTCCCGCTCCAGGGTGGACCGCCCCTCGTGGCCGGGGAGAACCTGGTAATCCCCCTCCAGCTCCCCCAGCCGCCTGAGGGAGCGCATGATCTCCCCCTCGTCGCCGCCGGGGAAGTCGGTGCGGCCCATGGACCCGGCAAACAGGGTGTCCCCGGTGAACAGCACGTTTTCCGCCCGCAGCGTAACCGAGCCGGGGGTATGTCCGGGGGTTTCCAAAACCTCCACAGCTATCCCCGCCACGTTTACCACGTCCCCCTCCTGGTAGGGGGTGATGTTCCCGAAGGAGCGGACGATGGGGAAGCGCTGGCCGAACAGGCTTGTGGTGTCCCCCTCGCCCAGGTCGGCGGGGTGGCAGTACACGGGCAGGTCCGGCCACTCCTCCCGGAGGCCGGGTATGCCCAGGATGTGGTCGAAGTGGCCGTGGGTGAGCAGGACGGCTGACCCCTCCAATCCCTTGTCCACCATCCACCGGGCAACCTGTTCCCCCTGGTCGCCCGGGTCCACAATGCCGCACCGGCATCCGCCGTCCTGGCGGAAAATGTAACAGTTGGTGCCGATCTGGCCCAGGCGAAGCACGCTGATTTCCATCAAACCACTCCTATCCTTTTTGCCCTATCATACGATATTTTGGCCTGTTTGTAAATATAAAAGAGGCCCGGTGGCTTCTCACCGGGCCTCTTTCATGCCTTCTCGACACTTATTAACAAACGCGGGAGCTATTTTTCTTACAAAAAAAGGTATGCTGGCTGATTTGACGTTCACAGAACCGCAGCGAAGAAGCCCCTTTGACCAATGTGAAGTTATGAAAAGACCTCTTTGCTAGTATCCTCTTACTTCTTTGAAATCAAAAATTTCGTTTGGAACGTCAGTCCAATGAATTACAAAGAAAAACTGCGATCCGTACTTGATTACATAGTTTGTTCTTGGACCTGCTCCTTCTCCGTCATCTATTTCTATAATTGATGTAACTTCGTATATGTCGTCTGCAAGTTTGTGCACATCCTGTATTGTGAAGGATAATAGAGGTTCGTTCCTTGATGCCCTGATAAGAAACTCATCGGTAAACATAGTGTCTTCACCACGATACAACAGGGCAAATGCTGTATCGTAATCGCCTTTTTCCATAGCGTTATAATATTGAGTTACTATCTTTTTTGCCTCTTCTTCATCTTCATCTTTTTGCAGTGAGGGCAGCACTAAAATAATTACAATCACTACTGCAAAAACACTCGCAAATAGACACCACCATATTTTTTCTTTTTTCATTTTCATCATTGTTTAGTCATCATACACCGCATAAAGGGAAAACGATCCGTACATCTTACCGCCAGTTGCATTTAAAACGCCGCCGTAGTATTTTTCGTTTTCATCGGGTGTTTTTGTCGTCGTAAAAGTCGTTACTCCTACAAGATCTACTTTTGCATAAGCAAAAAGTTCATATTCGCCAGTCCAATCCACATGCGCAATTCCTGCTTTCGTCGTTTTAAAAAACCCATCTGTGCTCATGTTTGTAATAATCTCAAAAGTTCCACTGGGTGGAAAGTCCCCTGCTCCGAAACTTTGATCTGTAGTTACCACCCATCCATCATTGAGATAATTTTTTATCGTATAATAACCCAAAAGTATTTGACGAGACCTATCTTGGATCATCACCTTTTCAGCAGGTACGTATTCCGCTCCGTCAAAAGCCGTTGGGGACAGAGGTTTCCCGTCTCCTGGCAATTCTGAAGCCAATACTGGTACGCATAGCAGTATACTGATGACACCTGCCAAAATCAACGTAAATGCTTTTTTCATTTTCATTCCCCTTCTAAATTTACATTTAATAGTTTACAAAGCCTACTACATTGACCGTATACGAAGAATTATTCCTAACCGCCACCGCATAGCTCCCGCTCTGGTTTACCCTTATTGATTGATTGATACTGCCCCCTTCCACATTTAAGAAATAGAAGTAACCATCCGGAGCTATTACGCCAAAGTCGACATTTGCCGACGCTGGCGAGTAGGAACAATTTATTGTGATGACCTGCCTCGCCGCCAAAGAAATTTTATCATCTGAAATATGAACCGCCTGACCCGCAACCTGATCGCTGATGGAATACGTGATTCGGGGCTGCGGGCTCCCCTCAAAACGCGCGGCCTGCGACACGTCAATCATTTCACGGCGCATGTCTTCCATCTGTATGGCGGATTCGCCGGACAGATTCTTTGCATCCGCCGTTGTTCCAAGCCATCCCATGGCCGCAATGCACACCATGAACAATATAATTCCTCTCTTCATTTGTAAAAACTCCTTTCAGTCTACCGGCTCCAGCGGCAGGACGCCTATATTAGAATTATCCTGGTTTATAAAATCCTTCCCCAGTTCATCCATATCAATGGGGCCCGGCGTCTGTGCGGGCACGTATTGTCCCCTGCTCAAACCAATAAAAACAATGAGCGCCACAATTACCGCGGCCAACACCGTCACGGTAATTTTCAAAATTTCACGGGTACCATGCCTTTCCGCCGCTTCTTGCTTATCACCCCTTTCCGCCGCTCCTTTTTCTTCCTCCACCACTACCGGCACGGCCTGAAGCTGTGCGGTCTCATTCACCAGCGTGTCTATAGACACGTCAAGCAGCTCCCCTATCCTGACCAGGTTCTCCGTGGAGGGTTTTGAGATTCCCTGCTCCCACCTGGACACGGCCTGCCGTGATACGTTCAGCTCCTCCGCCAGCTCCAGCTGGGTCATTCCGCGCTGTTTCCGCAGAAGCGACAGCTTTTCTCCAAACCTCATATTACCAGCCCCCCCGTGTTTTTATAAACCATATCCGCTTTACACTTGCGCAATTTTTGGTTTCCCTGCCCATATAAACGGCTGCAGGCTGCCCAGCGCTCTTGCCTCCGCGCTGGACAGCCTGCATTCCCGGCTATGGAGGATTACTTCACATAGTCGATTATATCCGCTGTTAAATGTCTCTGAATTGTGCTCTTCCCTGCTATTTCTTCCCCGGGTCGTAGGCCACCACCGTGCGCCGGTTGGGCTCGGTGCCGGTGGAAAAGGTGGACACGCCGGGGTAGTCCTGGAGGGCGGTGTGGATCACGTGCCGCTCGTAGGCGTTCATGGCCTCCA
>CAJUEG010000012.1 GCA_910584835.1 uncultured Oscillospiraceae bacterium
TCATCTCACGGGTCAGGGCGATACCCTTTTCCTGGGCGGTCTCGGACACCTCGTTTCCGGTGGAGTACAGAATGACGGAAGGGTGGTTGTAGTCCTTTTCCACCATATCCTTCATGTCCTGCTTCCACCACTGAGGGAAGTACTCCACGTAGTCGTGAATGGTTTTGTGGATATACCAGTGGTCGATGTACTCGTCCATCACCAGCACGCCCAGGTGGTCGCAGGCGTCCAGCAGGAATTTGGAACAGGGGTTGTGGGCGGAGCGGATGGCGTTGTAGCCGTTTTCTTTCAAGATGCGGATCTTCCGCCACTCCGCGTCCTCGTAGCAGCAGGCCCCCAGCACGCCGTTGTCGTGATGGATGCACGCACCCTGGAGGATCACCCGTTCGCCGTTCATCAGCAGTCCATGGACGCCCCACTCCAACGTGCGAACACCGAAGGTGGTTTCCGCGCTGTCGTTCCCGAAAATGGCCCGGCAGGTGTAGAGATTGGGGGCGTCCATACTCCACAGCCTGCCGTCAGGGATGGCCAGTTGGAGCACGGCTGTGCCGTCGGACTGGGTGCTCCCGGAGGCCACTGCCTGGCCGCCGCCGCATATTTGGACAAAGACATCTCCGGCGCCGCTGGTTTGTACCGTGACCTCTACCACGACGGGGTCAATGCTCATCGTGCGCACCCGCAGCCCGTTTGGCGGGATATGCTCCTTCGGCGCTGTCCACAGGGTAACGGGACGGTAGATGCCCGCGCCGGAGTACCACCGGGAGTTGGGCTGGTCGGAGTTGCGGGCGATAACCTCCAGGGTGTTTTCCTCCCCGGCCCGGAGCTTCCCCGTCAGGTCCACATAGAAGTTGGTATAGCCGTAGGGCCGGAAGGCCAGCTTTTCCCCGTTGAGCCACACCTCGGCGTTGTGGTACACCCCCTCGAACTCCAAAACTGCGGTCTGGCCCGCCAGGGTATGGTCAGGGGTAAAAACCTTCGTGTAGCGGTAATCCCGCCCCTCGTACCAGCCGGTGTTCACGCCCCCGGCAGACAGCTCGCTCCTCGGCTCGGACAGCATGGCATCGTGGGGAAGGGTCACGGGAACACCGGGGCCCTCATCTTCCAGATATCTCACTTGCCAGCAATCGTTGAATTGATTTGCCTTCATGTTTCTCCTCCTCCAGTGAAAAGGAATGGAAATCAACACTTCCCACTCCGCAGAATTTGAAATACAGCGCCCGCTCGCCGTCAGCTAAGATACAGGATGCTCGAAATTCCATCCGTCCAGCGGTCAGCTTCAACGGAATGCGCGCCGAAACCACTTGAAAGTCCGGCGTGTCGGAGAGTAAAAATTCTCCTTCCGCGGTGCCGCTCAGTTCCACCGATACAGTTTTGACCCCCCGGATGTCAAAATACTTGAAGCCTGCCACAGCGCCGTCCCGCATATTGGCGATGTACTGGTCACCGTTCCCCTCCTGATCCTTTCCCGTCTGGGTGAAGTAGGGGTGGGCGGCAAATGCCCTCCGGGGGGTGGGGCAGTCGTACCGCCCCACCCCGTCCCTGCTCCACAGGTTGCAGGCGATATAGGCCGGGTAGCGCCCGGTGCCCTTCAGCGGCCCGCCGTTGAGGCCGCAGGAGGTCACCTCCGCCTGCTTGAAGCCCCCGTCCGGGGTGCGCACCAGCCTTTCCGCGCAGGCCTGCCGGGAGTAGGAATGGCGGTTGGTCTGCCGGTGGTAGAAAATGTACCAGTCCTCCCCGATGTTCAGCAGCCCGCCGTGGGTATTGCCCAGGTAGTTCAGCCCGCGTTTTTCGTCCTCTCTGCCGTCCAGAAACAGGTCGCCCTGGCTCACCAGCGTTCCGCCGAAGACGAAGCCGCCATCAGGCCGGTCGCTCATAGCGTAGCACAGCTCATGGTTGTGCCGGGAGGAATAGACGAAAATGTACTTGTCCCCGTCCTTGCGGATGGAGCTGGCCTCAAAAAACTCGTGGTTGGGGAAGGAGCCGGGGCCCTCCTTGGGAAAAATCACCTGGGGCTCCCCCTTGATGGTGAGCATATCCCGCTCCAGCTCCACCACCGTGCCGCCGTCATTGCGCAGCTTCTTGAAGCCGGTGACGAAGGCGGGCGTGGGCGTATAAAACCCGGAGTACAGCCAGATCCGCCCGTCGTCCGCCAGCACGCCGGGGTCAAAGGGGAACTGATCCCCCCTCCGCCGGCCCCACACCGTGCCGTCTGGGTAGCGGACATGGCCCAGGAATTGATATTGCCCCGCCGGAGCGTCGCAGACGGCCACCCCCATGATCCCCATGAAATCAAAGGCGTAGTAGAGGTAATACCGCCCGTCCGCCCCCCGGCACACGTCAGGGGCGAACAGCAGCCGCAGGCCCAGCTTATTTTTCGGATCCTGGTTCTTGCGGTAGATCACGCCCTCATACCGCCAGTCGGACAGGTCGTCCACCGGGGCGGACCAGCACACGTAGTCGTTGACGCAGAAGATGGGCGCGTTGAACCTGTCGTGGGAGCCGTAGACGTAGACCCGGTTTTCAAACACATGGGGCTCGCCGTCCGGGATATACTCCCAACTGGGGAGATAGGGGTTGAACGCCTGCTTTGTTTTCACGCCGCGCCCCCTCGCTTTTTGCGCTCCGCGATGGTCTTTTGTTCCTCGGGGAGGTTTTTCTCCACCGTCCACAGCAGCATCAGCACCGCGCACAGGGCGTAGGCGATGGTCTCGATCCAGATATAGCTCACCGTGATGGCCCCCTGGGCCGCGGCGGTCTGCCCCGCGGTGCCCAGGGCCACGTCGGCCCCCTGGGCATAGCCGCTGCCGTTCAGGATGGCGCTGAAAATCGCGTTGCAGATCGGGGTGGCGGCCACCATGATGGAGCTGTAGATGGACATGGTGAGCCCGTCTGTGCGGATGCCGCTCTTAAATTCGATGTGGTCGATCACGTCCGCCAACATGGCCAAAATCAGGTAGCACGCCGGGGCGGAGCCCAAGCACTTGATCGCCACGCCTACGGCCACCGGGACGATCTGGCCCTGCCCCAGCCCGGCAATGACGCCGCCGATGACGCCGACCACCATGCCGATGATGGTGACGGTGCGCTTGCCGAATTTATTGGCCAACGGCACCACCAGCGCCGCCGCCACCGCCATGGGGATGGCCCCCAGCACTGCCAGCAAGGATTGGGACGCCCCCCAGGCGTCGGCGGAGCCAAAGAAGGTGTTGTCCAGCACCCATTTGCAGAAGAATGCCATGGAGCCATTTTTCATAGCCCCGCTCCACTGAAAGCATATATAAAAGATAATGGTGATCCACCACCACTTTTCACTGGTCACAGCCTTGAGCTGTTCCCCCAGGGTGGCCGTTTTGGCCTGGGCGTCGCTGCCGGCTGTACCCATGCTTTCTTCCGTAACCCGCTCCCGGGTAAACTTGAACTGGAGATAGATGGTCAGGGCAGTGAATATAGCCACGGCCAGCATGGTCATGAACCAAAGCCCCTGGTTCTCCTTCAGGGCGAAGGACACCAGCATGGGGAACACCATGGAGCCCACACCCATAACCCCCAGGCCCGCCACATTGGTGAAGGAAGCCAGGGTAGCCCGCTGCTTGCTGTCCCGGGTGGACACAGGGATCAGGGTGGAGTTGGCGGTGTTGTAGATGGGATACGCCACCGCGTAGTAGAGATTATAGGCGATGGCGATCCACACCATTTTTGCCGTGGGGCTCTGGAAGGGGACGATGAACATGAGCACGCTGGCCGCGCTCAGCGTCAGCGCGGACAGCAGCACCCAGGGCCGGGCCTTGCCCGCAAGGGCCTTTGTGCGCTCAATAAGCTGGCCCACCACAAGGTTGGCCGCCACGATCAGGATGGTGGAAAACAGCTGTAACCCGGTGAGGAAGCTCAAATCCAGCTTGAGCACATCGGTGAAGTAGTTTTGCAGGATGCTGGTGAAGATGCCGGAGGACAGCAGCGCCCCGAAGGGGCCGATGAAGTAGCCCAGCAGCATTTCCGGCAGCTTTACGCTCTGGGATCTCACCAGCGAGCTGGTGAGGGGGGTGTTCCAGAAGCCAGTTTCTTTTTTGTCCATAACGTCCCTTCCTTGCTCCGCTTAGATCGCGTTCAGTTCGACCGTCCTGGCCTGCATCCCATCTGCCCGCACAGTCACCGTGATCCCGCCGGGGGCGTCTCCAGCGCGGACAACGGCCAGCGCTTTCCCATAATAGGTGGTATGGGTATTGGAGAAGAAGTTCTCCCCCATATTGGGCTTTGCAGAGCCAAGGGCCAGCAGCTCGCCGGCGCCGCTGACCTCCACCGTAACCGCGGTGTCCTCGGAAGACTTTGTGATCCCGTCCGCGCCGGTCAGGTCGATGCTCAAATAAGCCAGATCCTGCGTCCCCGCCTTCAAGGCGCTCCGATCAGCAGCCACGCGCAGTTCGCTGGCGCCCTCGGCAGTCTTCATGGAGATGCGGGACAGCTCTTTCCCGGCACTGTCATAGCTGATCGCGGTGATCGTTCCGGGCTCATAGGCAATGTGTTTGAAGACGGCCTTATACTCCTTTGTCTTTTTCTTCCCATAGGAACGCCCATTTATGATGAGTTCCGCCGTGTCGCCGTCGGAATACACGGTGATCTTGTTCCGTTTCCCCTCGCAGCCGGCCCAAGACCAGCTTGCCACCGCGTCTGTGTCACGCCACATGGATACAGAGCCCGTCTCCCCGGCGTGGGTATACGGTTCCACACCAATACCGGGGGTGTGATCCAGTCCCCAGGTCAGCCGGTTCCACTGCACCTCGGGGCGGAGCTTTCCGCAGATGTCGATCACGCCGCAGCCGCCGGAAATGATAGGCGCGTCCTGACCGGGATTCTTGAAGCTTTTGTAGCGGACGGTGCCGATGCCGGACTCCCCCAGGTAGTCCCAGCCGGTCCACATGAAGTCGCCGATGACATAGGGGAGCTTTTTCACCAGCTGCCAGTTGTGATAGAGGTTTTTGGGCAGGGTCTCGGAGCCAACGATAACCCGATCCGGATGAAGTGTGCCGTCCTTCTCATACCGGGAGGCGGCGTAGTTATACCCGCCGATATCCAGGTAGGAGAAGCACACCTTTGTGGCATTATCCGCGGCGGGCTTGGCGGCCATTTTTTCAATCATCCCCCCGGCCATGTTCATCAGCATATTGAAGAACGCGCTGGTGGGGACATTATCCATGGTCTGACTGCCGTTCTTGTTCTCTTTCCCGTCCTTTTTGTCGCCGTATATGCCGCCGCCCTTGGCCGACATACTGCACAGCATCAGGTTGACACCCAGGGTCACGGCCTTCCCCGGATCCAGCTTCCGGGCCAGGACGGCCAGCTTTTTGCAGTACTCCTGTCCCTCGGGGATGGCCAGCTCGGAGATCTCGTTCCCGATGGAATTCATGACTACGCTGGGGTGGTTGTAGTTTTTGATCACCATGGCAGTGAGATCCCGTTCCCACCACGCACGGAAATCCTTATCCGCATAGTCGTAGGGATTTTTGTGTACCAGCCAGTTGTCGCAGAATTCATCCATGACATACATACCCAGCTGGTCACAGGCATCCAGCAAGGCCTTGGACGCCGGGTTATGGGAAGAACGTATCGCGTTGAAGCCGGCCTCCTTGAGCAGCCGGACGCGGCGGAGTTCAGCAGCTTCAAAGGAACACGCGCCCAGGATGCCGTTGTCGTGGTGGATGCAGGCGCCGCGAAGCAGCGTCTCCTGCCCATTTACGAAGAAACCCTTGACGCTCCAGCTGAGGGTGCGGAAACCAAACCGCTCCTCCGCCGTGTCAACCACCTCGCCGTCCTTCAGTAGCTCCGTCCGGCACAGATACAGCTCGGGGTGGTCTGCGTCCCAAAGCCGGGGCTGGGAAACGGGGATGTCCACGGAAGCTGTCCCGTCCTTTACCGGCACCTCGGCCTGCGCCGCGATGCTTTCGCCGTCCAGGATGGAGACCCGAACCGTATCGCCGCCGGTGACCGACGCCTTCACATGGGCCGTGTCGTTCCCGGAGGTGGAGATCAACAGGCCGTCAGGGATGATATGGCTCCGATCCCCAAGGAAAAGGTTTACGTTCCGATAGATCCCGCTCCCGGAATACCAGCGGGAATTGGGCACCGCCGAGTTGTCGGCGATCACCTTGATCTCATTTTCCTCGCCGTATTTCAGATACCGATCCAGCGCCACAAAGAAGTTGGTATAGCCGTACCGCTGCTCGGCGGCGAGGGCGCCGTTCACGAACACCTGGGCGTTTTGATAGACCGCCTCAAATTCCAGGACAGCGGACTGCTCCCGCCACTCCTCGGGCACGGGAAGCCGTTTGATATAGACATAGGCGCCGCCGGGAAAATATCCGCAGGCCCCTGCCGTAGCGGCATCCTTCGAGCGTTTCTCGTACAGCATTGCGTCATGGGGAAGCGTGACCGGCTTCATAGCCTGCTCCCCGCCCACGGCACTGAACAGCCAGCCCGTGTTAAAGTTTTGTTTTTTCATTTGTCTGCGCCCCCTCAAATATGTGAGAATGCCTCGCTGTTGGTGCAGTATACGATATCGCTGCGCCCCGCGATGGCCTCAAAAAGCTGTTCCAGGGCATCCCAGCTGGCATTGCCCTTTCCGTAGTCCATTTCATAGCTGTGCGCCCAGAGGTATAGCAGCAGGTCCCGGTCCCGGGCCTCCTCGCGCTTGAAGCGCTCCACCAGCTTCATGGCGTCCTTCAAAATGATGGAGGTGGAGGGACGGAAGTTCAGCGGGTCTTCGGGGAACTCATAGCCGCCGGAGGGGAACACCGCTCTGGCATACCGGTAGCCCCGTTCCTTCAGATACGCCTGCACTGCCGGCGAAGTGGAGCCCTGCGCATAAGCATGGCCCACGATGGGGATGCCAAAGAGCCCCTCCAGGGCGGCCTTGTCCGCGTCTACCGACGCGCGCATTTCGTCCTCGCTGACAGCGCCCAGGGATTCATGCCGGAAGCCATGGGTGGCAATTTCCATCCCCTCATAGACCTGGAGCACCTCGTCCTGCGGGATTCGGTTGTGCTGCACATAGGAGAAGGGCCACTTGTGACTTACCCCCTCGGGGCAGTCCTGGAAAGAGAAGGTTCCGATTCCCTTCACCTCGCCGCGGGCGCCGAACAGGCCGGCATTGAGGTTGAAGGTCCCTTTAAGCCCGTATTGCTTCATCAGCCGGATCACCTGTTTGTCTTGCTCCAGCCCATCATCGAAGCTGAGCGTAAAATACTTCTTGCCCATGCCTACGCCTCCCCGGTCAGCTGTTTCAGATCGTATGCATGTGCCAGCAGCATACCGCCGGCCTGGTTCGGGTGCAGGTGGTCGCCCTGATGGTAGCGCTCGTCGGTGACCGAGGGATTGTTCTGGTCCCGCAGCAGGGCATCCGCGTCAAATATGTAGTCGAACATCGTGCTTTCCCTGATCCATCCGTTGATACTGACCCGCAGGGCCTCCATCTCCGGGGTATAGCCCTTTTTCACAAACCCGATGCGGGGCGGGAGGGTTTGGGCAAACACCCGGACGCCCATCTTGTGGAGCCGCTCCACGATGTCTGTTACGGCAGACGCGTATTTTTCCAGGGAGATGACTGCCTCTGTCTTTTTGGAGTAATAAGCCGCGTCATTGACGCCCAGCGCGAGGATCACCCCGTGGAGGCCGTCAAAGCGGAGCACATCGCGTTCAAAACGGGATACCCCCTTTTCCCCGTAGGAAGCCCCCATCAGCCCCGGAATATCATAGAGCAGGCAGTTCCCGCTGATACCTGCGTTCATCAGCGCGTACCTGCCGCCGTAGGCGTCGGACAGGCGCTTTTGCAGCGGCTTCACCCAGCGGTTCATGGCCGTTATGCTGTCCCCGAAGGCTGCGATGATCTTCGACGGCTGGCCGGTGAGCACATCAATCTGATCCATCCCAGGAATGGCTTCATAGAGGTTGTACTGCTCCTTATAGCCCTCCCTGCGAACCGGGGGAAGCTCCTTGTCCCCGGTGTGATCGCCCGGGTAGACAACGGCGGCCTCCTCGGTCATATTGCTGTCCATGACCTTTGACGCATAATAGAGCCTGATCTCCATCTCCTCGCCCTGGGCCGTCGGGAACGAAATCTCGTCAGAATAGCAGCTTTCCCCCACGGGGACAGAGAAGGAGCCGCTGCCGCCGCTCGTGACGGGGTGCATCTTCCCCTGCGCCCATATCGTCAGTCCGCCGATGGCATAGGGTTTCTTTCCATAGTGATTTGAGAAACGAACCCGAAGCTTCTCACCGGAAACCTGGGGCGTTACATGAAACACCACCGTTTTCTTTTTCCCTGCCAACAGGCCCATAGCGAATGCGGGGGCGGCGGCTTGATGCCAAATTGGTGTCCAGTCCATGGTTATCCTCCTTCGTTATGCGAGTGTAAAGTTCAAAATATCAAGGGCGCCTTTGCCCTTATACCGAAAATACAGGGGGCAGGAGCCGATGGGCCGGCGGCTCTCCAGCGCCAGCCGCTTGGCGTTGAATTTCGTGCCAGCAGCCGTCCATTTGTCCGCGGCGGCAATGGAAATGGAAGCTATGACGACACCCTTTTCCCCGGGCAAAAGCTCCAGTACGCCGCCTCCGCCGCGAACCGTCACGTCGATGCGCGTGGTTGCTTCCAGGTCAAAATATCGGAACCCGGCGACGCTGCCATTCTTCATTTTGGAAATATAGGCCGTTGGCGCGGTAAGCTCCGTGTCCATCGTCACTTCGCCGTCCTCTGGCTCCGGCGGTTCATAGTCCGGGCCGTCCTGGGTGATCTCAGGTCCGCCCATAGGGTTGCGGATGCCAAACACCCCGGCGTGATGAAGGACGCAGGCAATGTAGGCCGGATAGGTCCCGATCCCCTTCAGGGGGCCGCCGTTCAATCCACAGCTTGTGGCCTCCACCATTTGAATCGTGCCGTCCTCCTGAATCTCAATGGGCTCGGCCACGGCCTGCCGGTTCTTTTTCACTCCATTGGTGGTGCGGTGGTCAAATATGTACCATTGGCCGTTGACGCACACCATGCCGCCGTGGCTGTTGCCCATGGGATAGGCGGCGTTCATGAGCTTTCTGCCGTTCAAACCGATATCGCTGGAGGAGTGGATCGGCCCCTTGTGGACAAAACCCTTGTCGGGAAACAGGCTCATGGCGTAATTGAGACCGGTGATATTAGTGGCCGGATAGACCAGATAATACCACTCACCGATGTGGCGGATGGAGGGGCCCTCCCAATAGTTTGGCTTCTTGGGGTCAAAATCCGCCGGCATGATGATCGTTGGCTCACGGATAATGGTCAGCATATCAGGCGCGAGCTCCATCACAAACAGGCCTTTGATCTCGTGTCCAAAGTTCCCGTTTGACGCCTGACCGCTCCCCACATAGAGGAAAACACGTCCGTCGTCGTCCACCAGTACGGCGGGGTCAAACACGAACCAGTCTTCCGGCTTTGAGCCATAAACCCGCCCGTCCGGGAAATGGACGTCGCCCAAATACTGATATTTCCCCGCGGGGGTGTCGCACACGGCAACGGAGGTGATGGACGTATTGGCCACGGAGTAGTAGAGATAATACCGCCCATCCGTGCCGCGTACCACATCCGGGGCATAGTAGGACAGCTTTTCCTGATTCCACGGGGTATCCTCTTTTTTGAAGATCACGCCCTCGTACCGCCAGTCGGAAAGGTCGCCCACCGGGGCCGACCAGGAGACGTAATTGCCCTCGCAGTATTCCTTGGCTCCAAACAGGTCATGGCTCCCATAGATGTACAGCCGCTCGCCGAACACCCTCGGTTCAGCGTCGGGGATGTATTCCCAGCTGGGGAGATAGGGATTGTAGCATTGCCGTTTCAATGGTGATTCCTCCTTCAAAAACGCGCGTTTTTATGATATACTGCCCTCAGGGGGGCGTTCACATGGAAAACATGACACATCTGTATTTTGACAGCATTGATGAGATGCGGGATCAAACCGACAGCCATGGCCCGAACTATCTTCGCAACCATACAGCCGAGCGGGACTATTTTTCTCCGTTGTCGGTGGTGACCAGCATCCGTACGCCCCAGGAGTATCTGTTTTCCAACTATATGGATACGTGGTCCTTTTGCGTCCACACTCCGGCAAAAAGCGAGTTTTTTCACGAAACCTATATGCACAAGCATAACTTCTTCGAGCTGATGTATGTGCAGCGGGGCAATGTCCGGGTCATGATCGAGGAGGCAGAGACCGCCTACACTCAGGGGAACCTCTGCCTCCTCAACCGAAATACCATGCACCGGGAAATAGATATGTCAAACGCGGATATCGTTTACATCGGCATCGACCCCGCGCTGCTGACGCAGTGGCCCAAATCATTTCCGCCGCCGTTCCAGTACAAAAGCATCCTCAATCAGTTTTTCAGTGACAACCTCTCGGAGCGCGCCGCCTATAAAAAAGACTACCTGGACTTTACCCTTCTGGGGACGGACGCGATCCCGCAGCTGACCCAGGAGCTGATCCGTGCATTTTCCGTGAAGCGGATCGGCTATCAGTTCGACATCTATTCCTCTTTACTCCGGCTGTTTGCGGCGCTGGAAAGCCCTGACACCTATAAGGCGACCCACGTTTCGCTGGGGCACAGCCGGGAACTGATGGCCGTGGAGCAGGCCAAGAGACTGATTGAGGCACAACACGGGGTCATCCGCCGGACTGAGCTTGCGGAGACGCTCAACTACTCCTGTGAGCATATCTCCCGCATCATCAAGAGGCACACCGGGTACACCCTCAAGGCATATTGCCAGAAGGTTCAGCTGGCTGAGGCGGCGCGGCTGCTGAGAAGCACGGAACTCCCGGTCAGCCAAATCGCGGCGTCGCTGGGTTATGAAAACAGGACACAGTTTTACAAAGTGTTTCAGCGGGAATATCATCTCACACCGTTGGAGTACCGCAGGCACGCTTCGGAGGACTGAGCCTTATCCTGCGTTGCGCTGATCGAGACATTCGCGGATTTTCCTGCGCTCGTCTTCCTTAATGGGGTATTTACGCAGGATCAGGGTGGATATCACGCCGAGGATCGCGGGGACCAGGCCCATGATAACGATGAACCAGTTGAGCATGGTGGGGATCTGCGACAGCTCGCCCAGGTAATCGGAGGTGACAGGATCCACGTTGTAACCGATTGCCATAAGCACAGAGCCGATAATCGCCGCAGAAAGCGCCGCCTGTGCCTTGACGATGAAGCCGCCGGCCACCATGGTCAGGGCGGAGCGGTCCTTGCCGGTTTTGTAAATGTTGTAGTCCATGATCTCCATCTCCACCATGGACTGGGGGACAAAGTCGGTTCCCACACCCACCGCCATGATGAACATGGTGATGAAGAACAGCGCGGGAGTTTTCGCCAGCAGCCCTGTCATCTGGGCAATGAACAGGATCAGGCCGCCCACCGACTGCATGATCAGCAGGGAGCAGGTCATTTTGATCGGGTTATTCTTAAAGAGCTTCAGGATCGGGCGGCCGATGACTGCGCCAAACAACAGCGGGATGAGCATCATCATGGAGGAGATGCCGTTGAGAACACCATACTGCTCCATGTTGGTGACGCCGGTAGTAAGGTCGGTGCAGAAGCCCCATTTGATGTAATACGCAGGGGTGGCGAAAATGAGGGACCAGATAAAGCCGGCAAAGATGCACTTCAAATAAAAGATCACCATGGGCTTGTTCTCTTTGAATAGGAGGAAGAAGTCCTTAAATTTTACCGGTTCTGCCTCATCTTCCTGCACGCTGTGCTTTTCCTTGACCAGGAACCAGCCGATCAGGGCAATCACCATCGCCGCGCCAACAATAACGGTGATCAGGATGGCAAACGAGTCGTGATAGTTCCCAATCGTTTCGTTCACCGTAACCAGCACGGCTGTAAAGGCAGAGGTAACAACACCCAGCATCATGGTCCACACCCGGGGGCCGATGACCAGCTTGGAGCGTTCATTGGGATCATTGGTCATCGTCCGAAACAGGAGGTTATCCTTGTAGAAGGACGTGCCAACGTCGAACATGAGATAGAAGAAGATGACCCACACGACAATCAGCACCGGCTTTGTCGCAAAGGCAGACGGGAGCGAGTAGAGGAGGATGCAGCCAATGCCGGTCAGCAGGATGCTGAGGAGGAAGAAGGGTTTGTATTTCCCGATTTTTGTCCGCTTCCCGCGATCCATCACAAACCCCTGGATGGGATCGTCCACCGCATCAAAGATACGGGCAAACAGGAGCAGCGATGTGGCCAGCGTGGCGCCCATGGCGCCCAGTCCCGCATAGTCGGTCATATACTGCATGAACAGACTGGACATGAACACGGTGCAAAACCCATTTACAGTGGACAGCGCGGTGGTGCCGAAACAGTCTCGCAGCGTAACGGCATCTGGGTTTTTAACTCTGGTGCGTTTTACCATAACAATTTCTCCCTCTGTCAATTTACTGGACGGTTACAATCAATTAGAGTCCGGATTTGTACAATTCCTACAATAAATAATAGAGGATTCGGGTGTGTTCCACAATGACAAAAAGCCACCCGTTTTCAACATGCTGTATCATTTTATTTCATGTTTTCAGAAATGGATGACCGGGAAATATTTTGTTACAGCATTGCGTGTAACCATCTCAAAAAGTGTGGAGCTGTTGATTTATCCAAGTGCCATCTTCATTTTTTGCCCACTGTTTCGTCTGTGATAGATTCCATGGCCTGCTCCAGGGTCATGCCCCGGTCCACCGCCTCCTTACGGGCGGCGTTCACCGCCTGGATGGTCTTCATCTTCTCGCCCGTCAGGGAGTAGCCCTTCATGGCCAGCAGGGTGGCGGCCCAGGCCAGCATGGGGATGATGCAGAACATCACGATCACCGCCACCTTGATGCCGCCGGAGTAGGGGGTGCTGTCGGTAGGCAGGTCGCTGAGGCCGGCGCAGATGAGGAAGATGAACGCCACCAGGGTCTGGGCCAGGGAGGACACCAGCTTATCCACCAGGGAGAACAGGGTGCCCATAATGCCGGGGATATATTTGCCGGAGCGGTAGGTCTCGTAGTCGGAGCAGTCGGCCACCATGGGGATGGGCATATCGGCGGTGGCGTAGTAGGCCCCATAGCCGATGCCGAAGAACACGATGAACAAGATTGTGTACAGGTTGATGGCCCCGCCGCCCTGGAAGGGGAAGGACAGCATCCGGGTGGGATTGCCGTGGTCGCTGAACAGCAGCAGGGCCAGCACGCCCACATAGCAGACCAGGGCCACAGACACATAGCGGATCAGCGAGGCCCGCTGGCCCAGCTTCTGAGAGGTTCGCATACTGAGCAGGAAGAAGGGCACCGCGCACACGTAGCCCAGCACCATCATGGGCAGGTAGAGGGAGTTGTAATTGCCCATCAGGATACCGTACAGCGCCAGCAGGACAGTGGTGTTGGTAGCGATGGCCAGGGCCAGCTTACATCCTGCGCCAGCCACCATCAGCCGCTGCATGGGCTTGTTGTTTTTGATGATTTCCACATATTCGGAGAGCTTCACCTTCTCCTGCTTTTCGCCGCCGATGCCGTAATATTTGGGGTTATCCTTCTCGGCAATGCCGATGATGGCCAGGATAGTCAGGAACACGGAAATGGCGATGCCAATGGGGGTGATGATACGGTACACCATAGGATCGGCGTAGCCGGAGGTGATGACGTTGCCCGCCGCGTCCTTCACGTCGTACATCCCCTTCACCAGCGGGATCATGAATTGCATGACCCCCATGCCCAGCAGGGAGCCCACCGTATTGAAGATGGTGAACATGGGCCGCTGGTTGGGGTCGTTGGTGAGCACGGTCTGGCCCGCCCGGGTGCAGGAGGTCTGGAAGGTGTAGCCGATGACCCAGACGAAATACACTACCACGAAAGCCACGTAGCGCAGGGGCATCATGCTCTCAGGGATGAACGGCAGCAGCACATAAAGCGCGATAACGCTCACCGCCATGACGGCGCTGCCCAGGATCATGAAGGGGCGGAATTTGCCGATCCTGGTGCTGGTGCGGTCCATCATGGCGCCGATGATGGGGTCGGTGACGGCGTCGCACACCCGCATCACGGTGACCATGATGGAGGCAAACATACCCAGCTTCAAAATGCTAGAGCCGAACTGGGCCACATAGGACAGGATCAGGACAAAATAGACGTTGGTTGCGCCGTTGTTCAGTGGGAACAGCATTAACTGATACGGCTTTGCACGGTTCAGCGTAGTATTGGGCTCTTGGCTCATAAAGATTCCTCCTTAATGAATGGCATTTGCCGCCTTGCGCTTTTTGCCGGAACGGAAGAAGCCACCGATGACGGCCCCCAGTCCCTTGAAGAAGTGGCCGTTCACGATGGTGAGGATGCCCTGGGCCATCTCCATGGTGCAGATGCCGCCGGTCATCTTGGCGATGGCCCGGAAGGGCATATTGTAGTTGAACAGCAGGTTCAGGTTGGGCTGGCCCTTCTCGATGCTCTTGTTGATGAAGTGGGTGAGGATTTTGTAGGCCAGCCGGCCCGCGGCGCCCTTGGCGTAGTACATCTGGCACAGGGCGTCGTTCATGTCCAGCATCCCGCTCCAGTGGCCGTCGGGGATGGGGCGGCCCAATAGCGCCTCGAACTCCCCATCGGAGATATTCTTGATATCGCCGGAGAAGTACTTGGCAAACTTGGCCTTGTCATAGGGGCTGGCGGCCCCTGTGCCCTGCACCTCCACGGTGCCGGACAGCTTGATGTCCGCGCAGGACGCGCCGATCATCACCGTCCACGCGCCACCCTCCACCTCGAACCGGTTGGTGTCCACGTTGAAGTAGCGGAATGCCTTGTCATCCAGGGGGATGGTCACTTTCTTGGACTCGCCCGCCTTGAGGAACACCTTGGTAAAGCCCTTCAGCTCCTTGGCCGGGCGGAACACGTCCCCGTCCGGCTTGGACACATACAGCTGGGCCACCTCGGCCCCGTCCATCTCCCCGATGTTTTTGAGGGTGAACGTGGCCTCCTTGGCGGAAACGGTGAGGTCGGAGTACTCGAAGGTGGTGTAGCTCAGACCGAAGCCAAAGGGGAACAGCACGGGCACCTTGGCCGTCTCAAAGTAGCGGTAGCCCACATACAGGCCCTCCCGGTACTCGGCGTTGCGCTCCTTGGCGGGGAAGTAGGGGGCGGAGGACACGTCCTCGTATTTGATAGGGTAGCTCTCCGCCAGCTTGCCGGAGGGGTTCACCTGGCCCATAATCACCTTGAGGACGGAGGACGCCCCCGCCTGGCCGCACAAGTAGCCGTGGACCAGCGCCTTGACCTTGGACAGCCAGGGCATCTCTATGGCGGAGCCCGCAGACATGACGGCCACCACGTTGGGGTTGGCCGCCGCCACCGCCTCCAGCAGGTCCACCTGGCTCTGGGGCAGCTTCATGTGGGCGCGGTCCAGGCCCTCGCTCTCGCTGATCTCGTCCAGGCCCAGGTAGAGCAGAACGATGTCCGCCTGTTTGGCCAGCTCCACGGCCTTGGCCTGCATGGCGGGGTCGCCCTTGCCGGAGCGGGGGTAGCCCGGCTCGAAGCCCGCCACGTCCAGCTCAAAGTTCTGGATGACGCCCATGGTGTGATCCAGCTTGGTGGGGTTGACCACCGAAGAACCCGCACCCTGATACCGGGCTTTCTGGGCAAACTCGCCGATAACGGCCACCTTCGTGCCCTTTTTCAGCGGCAGGATGCCGTCCTCGTTTTTCAGCAGGACAATGGACTGCTCCGACGCTCTCGCTGCTATAGCGTGGTGAGCATCCTTGAAAAACTCTTTGCCCTTCCACTGATCTACAGCTTTTCGTGTAGATAAAACAACGTCCAGCAACTCATCAACTCGCTGATCCAGCAGTTCCTCACTGAGCTTGCCGGACTTTACGGCTTCCACCAGCTCCAAATCGGAGTCGCCGCCGGTGGTGGGCATCTCCAGGTGGGAGCCCGCCCGGACGCCCTCCACATGGTCGTTGGAGCCGCCCCAGTCGGACACCACGAAGCCCTCAAAGCCCCACTGATCCCGGAGAATCTCCTGGAGCAGGTGCTTGTTCTCGTTGGCATAGGTGCCGTTGACGCGGTTGTAGGAGGACATAATGGACTTGGCCTTTCCCTCCTTCACCGCGATCTCAAACCCGGTGAGGTAGATCTCCCGCAGGGTGCGCTCGTCCATGACGGAGTCGGAGGCCATCCGGCGCAGCTCCTGGGAGTTGGCGGCGAAGTGCTTGGGACAGGCGGCCACGCCGTTTTTCTGGATGCCCCGGATATAGCTGGCCGTCATCTTACCCGCCAGGTAGGGATCCTCAGAGAAATACTCGAAGTTTCGCCCGCAGAGGGGGGAACGTTTGATGTTCAGCCCCGGTCCCAGCAGGACGCACACGTCTTGGGATGCGGCTTCAATTCCTAAATACTCACCAATCTCCTCTCCCAGTTTTGGATCCCAGGAATTGGCGATGGCGGCGGCGGTGGGGTAGCAGGTGGCGGGCAGGGAGACATTTAGTCCCAGCTGATCCCCCTCCCCCTCCTGCTTGCGGACGCCGTGGGGACCGTCCGACAGAGTCATGCTGGGCACACCCAGCCGCTCCACGCTCCTCGTTTGCCAGAAGTCTTTGCCGGACAGGAGATAGCACTTTTCTTCTAAGGACATTTTCCGGATCAAGTCCTCATGTTTCATGGAATCCCAACCTCCTCTTACACCCAGTTGGCGCTGTTGGAGCTTTTCCCATGGAGTTTATAGGCTGGATTAGGTGCACTTACCCGGCGAACAGCACATAGGTCGGTGCAGTTGCCGGCAACCGCTTTCAACTCCACATTGCCCTCCAGGGGGACTTTAAATTCAAACACCCTTTTCCCGGTCTTTTCCTCCACCAGCTTGCCGTTGACGTACAGCGCCACTTTGCTCTGATTGGAATACACTTTGACCTTGGTGACCGCCTCGGGCCGGTCTACATACCGGCTACCGCAGATGTGGACGAAGGGTTCATCGCTCCACCAGGCTTTGTAGAGGTAGAAGCTGTCTTTTTTCGTCTTGCGGTCAAAGGTCACCAGGCCCTTGTGGTTCATCCCCGGCTCGCCTCCCTGGTCTCGGGCGTCGGCGGCAAAGTCGAACATATTCCAGACGTGGGTTGCCCAGAGGAAGGGACGGTGCTCAAAGCAGCGCAGCATATACTCGTGGTAGACGCACTGGTATTCCTCAGTATGGTCGCCCCGGCGGGGCTTGGAGGAGTGCAGGTTGGGCATGGCCTCGCAGCCATATTCTGAGTAGCCCAGCGGCCTGTCCGGGTAGCATTTGTGGAAAAAGTCAATCCAGAAATCGTTTAGGAACAATCCAGGCACATACCAGCCCAGGTATAGGTTCCAACTTACCACATCGGTGATATGTGCGGTCTTGTTGAAGGGACCGCACATGGCATAACAGGCCAGGGTAGTCAGCCGGGTGGGATCCATCTGGTGGTAAAGGTCGTTGAGCACTCGGTGGTTGTCCAGCATATCCGCCTTGTCCTTGGTGGAAATGGTGATCTCATTGGATACACCCCATACCACAATAGACGGGTGGTTATAGTTTTGGACGACCAGCTCCTTGGCCTGACTAATGGTATTGCTGCGACCACCGGGTAAATGTTCAGAGATGTAGGGGATCTCTGCCCACACCACCATCCCGTACTGGTCGCACAGGTCATAGAAATACTGGTCGTGCTGGTAGTGGGCCAGCCGGATGGTGTTGGCCCCCATCTCCCGGATGAGAGCCATATCGGCATCATGGTGTTTGCAGGTAATCGCGTTGCCAATGCCTTTCCAGTCCTGGTGACGGCTCACGCCGCGCAACGGATAACTCCTCCCGTTGAGAAAAAAACCTTCCCTGGCATCCACATGAAAGTCCCGCACACCAAACCGAGTACTGATCTGATCTACCTTTTTGCCATCTATGTCAAGTGTCGCGACAGCGGTGTACAGATAAGGACTCTTCACTCCGTTCCAAAGCTGTACATTGGGCACATCTAATTTCCCGTTCGTCATATCAGCAGCGGCAACCTCTTTGCCCAACCCGTCCAGGATGGATATATGTACCTGGCCTTCTTCGCAGTTTCTCCAAGTCTTCACCTGCACCTCGCCCCGGCTATAGTTTTCTACAGGCTTGGCTGTGACCATGATGCCCGGTCCACCGAGGTGGTCCAAATCAAAGTGACGTTTGTTGACGATAATCAGCGAGACATCCCGGTAGATGCCGCCATAAAAAGTAAAGTCCGCTTTTTGCGGGTACACCCGGTCATTGACGCCATTATCCACATGAACCGTCAGCACATTGGCATCTGAAAGCAGCTCCGAAATATCCCAACGGAATGTGGAATAGCCCCCATTGTGGCTCCCGACAAGATTTCCGTTCAACTCTACCTTGGCTGATGCGTTCACCCCCTGGAATTCCAGGTACACCCGCTGATCTGCCGTGAAATTCGGTTTGGGAAAGGACTTGCAGTAGATACACGTTCCCCGCCAGTAGTCGTTTCCACCATCCTGGCCATCAATGTTGTTCCAGGTATGAGGCAGGTCCACTCGCTGCGTTCTGCCGCTTGGCCCGGTAAAGCTCCAGTCCTCATTGATCTTGATCCTTTTTCGCAGTTCCATTTGCCTCACCTACTCAAATGTATTTCTCCAAAAACTCAGCGCTGCGCTGAAAGCTTTTGACCGGCGATTTTTCCACCCAGTTGCGGTGGCTCTCCAGAATCACAGCCTCCACAGGCACAGACTTGGCCTGCTCTACCAGGGGCAGCAGATCCATATTTCCATAGCCCAGCTCCATGCTGTCGCTTTTCAGGATAGGGGTCATGGCTGGCCCGGACAGCCGCGTCCCTCGGTCGTTAATGTGCCATAGCTTCATGCGTCCCCCCAGTTGCTTCATCCAGAACAGGGCGTTGGCACCCCCTTCCGTGAACCAGTAGCTGTCGAATTCAAAACCTACCGTCGCCGGATCTGTCCCGGACAGCAGGATGTCATAGGCCCGTTGTCCCCGGTTCACCCACTGCAATTCGCAGTTGTGGTTATGATACAGCAGGCTGACGCCCTCCCGGGCCAGCGCTTCCCCGGCCCGGTTCAGGCGGGCGGCCAGCTCCCTGACCGCCCTTTCGTCGCCGTAGGGGAAGCGGTACATCCCTGTGATCACCGCGTACTTCGCCCCCAACGCCTTGACCTCGGCGGCGACGGCCGGACTGTCGCGTTCTACGCTGTCAAGATCCGTGTGCAGGCTGATTACCTGGAGCCCGGATTCCTTTACCAGCCGGGGCCAGTCCAGCCTGCCGCCCCCGCCCACAGGCATACCGGCTGCTTTGGTGATGAGGCGGACTAAAAGGCCGCTGGGGTGGATCATAAAGCTGCACAGCTCGATCCCATCGTACCCGGCATCCTTCATTTTTTGCAGCGTGTCCCGGGCCTGGACCTCGTTATTCAGCACCGTGCCCAGCATGAACTGCTGGACTGCTTTGATCGGCATGGATGATGCCCCCTTTTTTTATTTTCAAATTCCGGACAGGGTCTCTTCAAACTTAGGCAGCCACCACTCCCGATAGCCGGCCTTTGTCGGATGGATGCTGTCCGCCATATAGAGCGCCCGTTCTTCCTCGCTGATGTCGTTGAACGCCTGGTCACGATATAGGTCAATGATGGTTACACCCCACTTTTCCGCAATCTCCTCCAACGACTGCACCATCGTTTCATAGTTTTCGTCGCCCATGGGCGGGTTGGTGTAGAAATAGACAGGGCAGTCCCATGTGCCTTTGGCCGTGGCGATGATGTACTCCATTGCCCCAAAGGTGGTGGCGGTGTCAAAGGCTGCAGCATCACGCACATCAGCCGGCGTCACAACGCCAAAGCCATCGGGGAAGCCCTTATCGTTTGTGGACAGCTGGCAGATGAACGCGTCCACATGACCTGCCCTTTCATCAGAGGCCAGATACTGATCCAGGCGGCTTACGTAGCTGCTGCTGGCCCGGTCCGCCAGCGTGGTGCCGGAAACGGCCTCCTTGATGCACTGCGCCCCATGTTTCTTGGCCAGGAAGTCCGCCATGGATTCCTGTCCGGAGCTGGCCCCCTCTGTGACAGAGGAGCCGAGCCAGAAGATGACTTTTCCCTCTAGTGGGCTGTCTGCGATTTCCTGCGTGCTGGCAACGGAGTATTCCTCCCGGTTTCCCTTCAACGTGACCTTGATGTTCTGCTCCACAGTTTCCCCTCCATAGACAAATTTAGCAAACAGGGACGTCCGCGTCAGCGGTTGGTCTACGATGATCCCCTCATAGGCCACGTTTTCCAGTATTGAGCCATCCTTCATCTTGGCGTCAATGACAACCCCAGCCGGATCAAAGGTCTCGCCTTCCTCATACTCCAGCTTCTCCGGCAGCTGCGCGATGGAGAGTTTCCACACAGCAGAGATATCCGAAGAAACTTCGTCCGGCGGATCACTGATAGAATCCCCTTGACGATCAGGGGGCCTATCCGCACAGGCACTCAGGACAAGGAGAATCCCAAGTACCGCCGAGATCATAAAGTTTTTTTTGCCCATCTCGGTCACTCCCTTATTTCATGTCCTGCCCATTTGATCCGGCAAAGCAGGAAACCGCACCCGATACCGCGCAAAGGAAAAATACCCCCGCAAAGGCCATGCCCATAGCGGCATTTCCGCCAATAAAATTGACTTTGTTCCACACATCGGACAAACTGGGTACCGCGACACGGAGCACTACTCCAAAAGCGGCGGCATAGAACGCCGTAGGCACAAAGGGGGCAAATTTCAGCCGGGTGAACAGCACCAATGCAGTGGAGCCCACGCCTGCCAACGCCAAGGCAAAGCCAACGACTGTAAACGTTTTGTCCGTTCCGTCAAGCACAATATACAGGATGGCACCCAGCAGGGCTGCGGCTCCCGCAATCAGATTCATATAAAAACCCAAGCCCCGGTTTTTAAACACATTTTTCATCTCAGCGTCTCTCCTTTTTTACGTAAGCATTCCAGGCAAACATCCCGAGGGATGCCACGGTCAATAGAGCAAAGGCGGCACAGACAGCGATCAGCGCCGGCTGCCACCAGTAAACAGTCTCATGGACGACAGTTTCTTCTGCCAATCCATTAACCAGAATGCTTCGGCTGTGGGCATAATAGAAATGCTCATTGGCTGTTTTCATCCAGTTCAGGATGTTGCCGTCCCGGTCTTTGATCGCCAGATTGGTCAGCTCGCTGGTGCGCCCGGTGTCGGAGAGGAACAGATCGGTGCCGCTGGTGATACACTCGGCAGTGAGCACATAATCAGAGGCATCCTTGGAGGAATCGGTAATGTTGATGCCCTGAAAGCCCCATTCGTTGCGGAGGATCTCCACCTGTGCGCCGTAGTGGGCAGGTGACGCGGTCATCCCAATTCGATTATAGCTGGTCATGACGCCCAGACCGCCGCCATGGCTCAACGCGCCTTCAAATGCTTTGAAATAGATCTCACGGCAGGCCTGCTCAGTGGCAAAAGTGGCCACGCCATGGCGGTTGACCTCCTGGTCGTTGAGGCAGAAGTGCTTGAATCCGGTGATGATGCCCTTTTCTGTCATGGGCTGGGCGTTGGCACGGCTCATCAGACAGCTCATCAGGCCGTCCTCAGAGAAATACTCGCTATTGCGGCCCAGGTAGGCCGTCCGATGAATGTTGGCGCCGGGGCCGAACACCATGGTGACATCGGCATACATGGCATCCTCCGCCATAAGGGCACCCCGTTCCCTGGCCAGGTCCAGGTTGAACGTGGCGGCCTGGATCGGCTCATCCACAAACAGGGTGCAGCCTTTCCCATTTCCCTTGGTATAGCTGCCCTGAACGCCGCAGGGGCCGTTGGTGGAGGCGTTTGCAGGCTTACCTACTTCGGGGATGGCCACATTGCCCCGGTTGTCACCGCAGATAGTGGCCAGCTGATTGATGGTAAGTTGGTCAATAAACGTCTTCCACTGATCAGCTCCGAACTCCACGTCTTTCATGCTTACCAGCTTTAAACCGGCGTCTTCACCAAAAGCCATGTCGCCGGTATCCGGGGCGTCACCAGGTTTTTGATAGGTTTTCCCGATCATCAGCTCCGCCATGGCGTCAGTGGCGGTCAAGCCGGTATAGCTCTCGGGGAAAGTGTTCCAGTCTGACCTGCTCAGATAAGTGACAGTGCCGGGAAGATGCTCGTTCAAGTCAGCGTCTTGAAGCTGGTTGGACACGACGGCTCCGGTTGTGGGGCTGACCGCATAGGTGGTATTGTCATACTGCCCCAGCTCTGCTTTTACCGCATTGGAGGGAACGCCGGACACCAGATTCCCCTTTTCGTCAAACAGGCCCTCAATCCCCCTGGCGGCCATAATGTTGTTCAATGCGCTATGGCTGCTGTCGCCGATGGCAAACCAATAATCCCCTGCGTCAAATATATAGCAGCCGGTCTTGGATGGGTCTGCGCCGTTTTCAGCGTTCTCATCGTAAACTGCGAAATAGTAATCAGGCACGGAGATAGTGACCGTCTCGCTTTCCCCGGCGGACAGCTCACTTGATTTCTGGAAGCCGATGAGCTGGATGGCGGATTTCTCAGCCTGTCCGGGCTCCCAGGGGAGCTGGGCGTAGAGCTGAACCAGTGCCTTGGACTTCCCGTCAAATCCGCCGTTGTTGGTAACCTTTACAGCAGCGGTGACGGTGTGTGCGCTTTGATCCCAGAGGATGCTCTCCACCTCCTGGGTGAACTGGGCGTAGGACAGGCCATAGCCAAACGGATAAGCCATCTCAGCGGCATAGTCCCAGCCGCCATCGCTGGCAAACGCTCCGGCAGGGCCGTTGGCGCCGTTGATCCCCAGCACCTGATCCTGGTAGCGGGTCTCATAGTATTTGTAACCCACATATATCCCTTCCGCATACACCAGGTAGCGGTCGCCGTACATCTTCTCCAGATTGGTGAATTTGTAATCGCCAAAATTCTGCATGGCGGGCGCGGACAAGGAGCTGGAGGCCCAGGTGTCCGGCAGATGCCCGGACACATCTGCCACCCCTGTAAGGATATCCATCAGCGCGATAAAGCCATAGTCGCCTGCCGCGCCGAACACGAGGCAGGCATCCACCCCGTACTCCTCATATTCGATCCACTCGATATCCATAGCAAAAGGGCTGTTGATGAGGACTACGGTTTTCCCGAACTTCCCGCTGTCGTGGATCATCTTCAAAAGATCTGCTTCCTCCTGGTGGAGAGAGAGCATGGGAACGCCGTCCGCATCTAGGGGATCAAGGTCAACACCCTCTCCGCCGTAACGGGTAAGAAGGACGAAGGCCACGTCATTGTACTGGGATGCATAGGAGCTTTTCAGTGTATCGGTGTAGAAAGCGGCAGGTGCTTCGCCCACGGCAGAGCCGCCCCGGGTTGCCACCGAGGTGCGGACGATGCCGCTGCTCGCATACGCGTCCCGCATAGCGGGATTGACCTGGAAACCAGCGGCCTCAAAGGCGGTATACAGTTCGCCGCCCCGGTCAGCGTTAAAGCTGGCATTTCCGGCATTTGATTTATAGATGGGGTCGTTGACCGAATTGCCAAACACAGTGACGCTACGCTCGTCAGCGGCCAAGGGAAGCGTACCATTTTCGTTCCGCAGCAGCACCGTCCCCTCGTACATAGCCCGGAGATTATGATCCCGTTCATCCGCAATAAGCCGGTCGGCGTTTTCCGCATTCAACGGCCCATAAGCGGAGGGATAGTAATTGGTGTCCCCGCTCACTTCAATGGTTTCGCCAGTGATACCCAAAAAGCTGTTTACATAGCCGCTGTAATAAAATGCGGAGCTGGTAAGGCTCAAAGCGGTAGACAGCAGCAGAGCAAACACCGCCGCCAATCCCAGCCATTTCTGGTATTTTTTCATGACGTGCCTCCCGAGATGTTTTCGGGCCGCAGCCACAGTTCGTGGAACTGCGGCCCGCTGAATTATTGCAGATCAGCCGCTTTTCGCTGCTTTTTTACTGCGCACCACCATAAACGCGCTGCCCACGGTGAGCAGGGCGCACACACCGGTGGCGGCATACAGCACGGTCCGCCACCAGGGGGTGACCATCACAACGGTGGCGTTGCCCATGTTCATGGCGTTGGTCCGGGTGATGCTGAACACCACGTTCTTGGCTGCATTGTGGACCGCCGCAGCAATAGCCGGATCATTGCCGGTTCCGTCCAGGGTGCCCATACCGCCCTTTTGACCGCACCAGTAGTCCTGCCCGGCCAGCACACCAAGCCGGTAGTCCATCCACTTGGCGTTGATGGCCATGTCGGTAATGGCGGAGCCCTCCATGCCCCACTCGTCCCGGAGTATGCCGGTCATCAGGCCGTGATGGGAGCCGGACCACACCACGCCGATGCGGTTGAAGGAGCTCATAACGTTGGAAGCGCCGCCCCGGATCGCGCCCTCAAAGCTCTCCAGGTACAGCTCCCGGACGGACTGCTCGTTGGCCCACACGGAGATCCCATACCGCCCTTGCTCCTGGTCGTTGAGGGCAAAGTGCTTTACAAAGGCCAGCATTCCCCGATCGTGGAGGCCCTGGACCTGGGCGGCCGCGATTTCGCCGGACAGCCAGCCATCCTCGGAGTAATACTCATTGTGCCGGCCCAGATAGGGGCTTCGGTGGATGTTCACACCGGGGGCGTAAATGCCGGCCACGGCGGCCGCATTGTCCCCGGACTGGGCGTGGAGCATATCCTCGCCCATGCACTTGCCCACCTCCTGGATCAGCTCCCGGTTATGGGTAGCCGCCATCACATCCTCGGAGGTAAAGGCCATGCCGTTGGCCCCGCCCACGATGCTCTTGGTGAAGCCGGTGGGACCGTCAAATTCCTGGGTGGCGGGCAGGTTGATGGCCGGGAGCACCTGGGTCTGATAGGAGCCGTTATAGATCAGGTTCAGCATATCTTCGTAGGAGAGCTGGCCGATCAGCTCATCCCAGGCGGGATCGTCATAGCCCTTGTCCACAAAGTCGATGGCGTTGAGGGAGCCGCCCGTCCCGGCGGCGGGAGCCTGGCTCACGCCGGACCAGTAGAGCTGCTTGTACTGCTCCACCAGGGCGTCCCTGCCGGCGTCCTCATGGGTCAGGCCGTCGTCCCACATGGCGTCTGTGGCCCGAAGGCTCATGGCGGCCTGGGGGAAGGTTCCGGCCCAGTCGCTGCGGGTGAGGTAGACCACCCGCTGGTCCTCCGCGCCCTCGTACTTATTCAGATCGGCGTTGTCGAACAGGTTGGTGATGGGCTTCCCCGTGGCGGAGGAGACCGCATAGGTGGTGGTATCCAGGGCGGGGTTGTTCCATTTGGCCGTGAGGGCCGCGTCGCCGGTACCGATCATGCGGGAGGTGTCCGCCCCCTTGGCCATCAGGATGTTGTTGACGGCGTTGTGCGCGTCAGAACCCACGGTGAAGTAGTAGTCCCCGGCATCCAGAATGTAGGTCTTGGCGGCATTGGCATCATAGCTGGTCAGATCCTCTTTCAGGACGCGGATGTCAAAGTGCTCGGTCTCGCCGGCCTTGATCTCCTTTTTGTCAAAGCCGCACAGCTCCACGGCGGCCTTTTCGATCCCGTTTTCCCGGTCGTAGTCGGTATAGGGGGACTGGAAGTAAATCTGCACAGTGTGCTTGCCGTCCATGCCGCCGGTGTTGGCCACATCCACCCCCACTTGGAAGGCTTCACCCTGATCCTCCACGGTGAAGTTGGAATATTCAAAGGTGGTGTAGCTCAGGCCAGAGCCAAAGGGAAAGGCCACATCGGCACTGTAGTCGTACTCCCCAGCGCTGCCCTGTCCCAGCACATAGTCCTCGTACCGGGTCTCGTAGTAGCGGTAGCCCACGTAGATGCCCTCCTGGTACACCACGTAGTTCATATTGCACTTTTCAATGCCGGGGGCGGTGTTGTTCTGGGCAAAGGCCAGGTCCAGCTGGGCGGCGTTGGTATAGGGGAACGCGTCGTAGTTCACCATGGCGGGGGATGAGTGGTTGTCCTTCAGGAAGGTGTCCACGATCCGCCCGGAGGGGTTCACCTTGCCCGCCAGGATGTCCGTCACGGCGGGCAGGCCATTGATGCCCAGGTTGCCCGTCCACACCACGGCGTCGATGTCATACTCGTCGATGAAGTCCAGCTGAAGGGTGCTGGAGGAGTTGAGCAGGACAATGATCTTTTTGAACACGCCCTGATCCTTCAAATCTTTCAGGTTTTGGAGCAGCTCCATCTCCTCCTTGCACAGCCGGAGATAGTCGCCGCCGGTCATGTAAGGCTCCAGCGCCTCCAGCCCGCCGGGCAGATCGGCGCCCTCGCCGGAGGAGCGGGACAGGGTGACCAAGGCGGCGTCGCCATAGTCGGCAAAGGTGGATTTCAGCGCGTCGGTATACTCCTCCCAGGGCACCTCGTTGATGCGGTATTGGGAGGGGTCGCCGCCGGACAGGGCGGCATTTTCCCGCTTATAACCGCTGGTGACATAGAACTTCCACAGGTCGGTGTTCACACACCCCGGCTGGAAGCTGTCCTCCAGCGCGGAGTACAGGCTGGCGCCCTCGCCGGTGGAGACAAAAGCGGAGCCGGTTCCCACCTTCACCGGGTCCACGGAGGACTGGGAGAAGCAGGAGAACTTGGTGTCAGCGGCCAGGGGGAGGGTATTGTCCCGGTTGAGCAGCACCGAGGCCCCCTCCGCCATCACCTGGCGGCACACGTTCCAGTCGTTGGCCACCAGCTCCTCCTCGGAGTCGTAACGGGTCCAGTAGAAGATCTGGGCGTCCGGGTCGGGGATGATGCGCTGGGTCTCGGCGTTCAGCGCCACGTTGATCATGGGCGCGAAATAGTTGGTGATGGGGATCGCGGCCACGCAGATCGCCGTGAACACGGCGAAAACCGCCATGGGGATCTTCCAAAAGTTCCTCTTTTTCATAGCTGCCCTCCTGAATAAAAGAAATAGGCGGGCCGCGGGCACAGGTCTCAGCCCTCGGCCCGCCGGATTGCGGTAGATCAGCCGTTCTTTGCTTTCTTTTTGCTGCGGATCAGCATGAACACACTGCCCGCGGTGAGCACTGCCATCACGCCGGTGGCGGCATAGATGGCCACCTGCCACCAGGGGGTGATGGCCCGCACGGTGGCGTTGCCCACGTTCATGGCGTGGCTGTGGGTGATGGAGTAGGCGATGTGCTTGACGGCGGTCTGCACGGCGGAGACGATGGCGGGGTCCTTATCCAGCCCGTCCAGGGTCTCCATGCCCATGCTGTAGCCGTCCCACAGATCCTGGCCCGCCAGCACGCCCAGGCGGTAGTCCATGTAGGCCGCCATGACGGAGCAGTCGGTGATGGCAGCGCCCTTCATGCCCCACTCGTCCCGGAGGACGCCGGTCATCAGGCCGTGGTGGGCCCCGCTCCAGGTAACGCCCAGGCGGTTGAAGGAGCTCATCACGCCCATGCCGCCGCCCCGGGCCACGCTGCCCTCAAAGCCCTCCAGGTACAGCTCCCGGATGGCCTGCTCGTTGGACCAGGTGGAAATGCCATAGCGCCCCTCCTCCTGGTCGTTGAGGGCGAAGTGCTTGGTGAACACGTATACGCCCCGGTCCTGGATGCCGGCTACTTCCACAGCGGCCACACGGCCGGACAGCCAGCCGTCCTCGGAGTAGTATTCAAAGTTTCGTCCGCAGTATGGGGTGCGGTGGATGTTGGCCCCGGGGCCGTAGATGCCGGAGAACACGGTGCCGGAGTCGTCTGTGGCGTGGAGGAAATCCTCGCCGATGCACTTGCCCATGTTCTCGATGAGCTCCAGATTGAAGGTAGCGGCCATCACGTCCTCAGAGGTATAGGCCATGGCGGAGGAGCCGCCCATCAGGCTCTTGGTGAACCCCTGGGGGCCGTTCTCATCGTTGGTGCCGGGCAGGCTGATGGAGGGCACCGGTTGGGTGAGATGGAAGCCGTTGTAGATGAGATTGGTCATCTCGCTGTAAGGAATCTGGCTGATGAGGTCGCTCCAGGAGGGATCGTCCGCCTCAGTCTCAGCAAACATACTGGCGCTGAGTGTGCCGGACACACCCATCTTGGGCATCGTGGCATCAGACCAATATCGATTCTTGGCGGTTTCCACCATGGCCACCCGATCCGTCTCGTTGTGGGACAAGCCGTCCTTCCACATCTGATCGGTGATCTTCAGCGAGACGGTGGAGGGCCAGGTGCCCGTCCAGTCGCTCCGGCTCAGGTAGGTGATATCCTGGCCGTCGTCGCCCTCGTACTTGTTCAGGTCGGCATCCTCAAACAGGTTGGTGATGGGCTTGCCGGTGACGGAGGACACGGCGTAGGTGGTCTTGTCAAAGGTGGGGTTGTTCCACTTGGACGCCAGCCCGGCGTCCCCGGCGGCGGTCATGCGGCCCTGATCCGCGCCCTTGGCGGCCAGGATGTTGTTGACGGCGTCATGGGCGTCCTTGCCCACGGTGAAGTAGTAGTCGCCGTCCTCCAGGACGTAGGTCTTGGCGTTCATGTGGTCGTAGGAGGTCAGATCCTCCTTCTCCACGGTAATGGTGAAGTGCTCGGTGTCCCCGGCGGCGATGAACTTCTTGTCGAAGCCGCACAGCTCCACCGCGGCCTTCTCCACCTGGTTGTCGATATCATACTGGGTATAGGGGGACTGGAAGTAGATCTGCACGGTGTGCTTGCCGTCCACCGCGCCGGTGTTCTTCACGTCCACCTCCACCTGGAAGGTATTGCCCTGCTCCTGAACGGAGAAGTTGGAGTACTCGAAGGTTGTGTAGCTCAGGCCGTAGCCGAAGGGGAAGGCCACGTCGGCGCTGTAGTCATACTCCCCGGCGTTGCCCTGGCCCAGCACATAGTCCTCATACCGGGTCTCATAGTAGCGGTAACCCACGTAGATGCCCTCCTGGTACACCACGTAGTCCCGGTTGCACTTGCCGATGCCAGGGTCGGTGTTGTTCTGGGCGGTAGCCACGTCGTAATCCGCGCCGTTAGTATAGGGGTACGCGCCAAAGTTCTGCATGGCGGGGGAGGAGTGGTTGTCCTTGAGGAAGGTGTCCACGATCCGGCCAGAGGGATTCACCGTACCGGCCAGGATATCGGCCACGGCGGTGATGCCGGTCATGCCCACATCGCCGATCCACAGCACCGCGTCGATGCCGTAGTCGTCCACGAAGTCCAGCTGGAGGGTGTTGGAGGAGTTGAGCAGCACCACGATCTTCTTGAAGGTGCCCTGCTCCTTGAGCTGCTCCAGGTTCTCCAGCATCTCGATCTCCTCTTTGCACAGGCGCAGGTAATCGCCGTCGGTCATATAGGCTTCCAGCTCGGGCAGGCCGCTGGGCAGGTCGGCGCCCTCGCCGCCGGAGCGGGCCAGCACCACCAGGGCCACGTCGCCGTACTGGGACCAGGTGCCCTTCAGGGCGTCGGAATACTCGCTCCAGGGTACCTCGTTGATGCGGTACTGGCCCTGGTTGCCGCCGGTGGTGTCGGCGTTCACCCGCTTGTAGCCCGCTCCGGCGTAGTATTTCCACTGCTCAGGGTTGACGGAACCGTCGCCGAAGGCCCCGTCGATGGCGGCTTTGAGGGAGATGGCGTCGTCAGCGGACACCTGACCGGAGCCGGTGCCGCCGTACAGCAGGTTGAAGCTTGACTGGGAGAAGGGGGTGAACTTGGTGCCTGCGGCCAGGGGCAGGGTGTTGTCCCGGTTGACCAGCAGGGCCGCGCCCTCTGCCTCGATGTCGTGGCACAGCTGCTTTTCAAAGGCCACAAGGTCGTCCTCGTTCTCATAGTCGCTCCAGAAATAGATCTTGGCGTCTGGATCCGGGATGACCTCCTGGGTCTTGGCCTCCAGGGCCACGTTGATAGCGGTGGCGAAGGCGCTGGTGATCGGGATGGCTGCGATACACACCACCAGCAGCAGGACGGTGACCACTGTGAGGATGGTCCACAGCAGGCTGCCTTTTTTCTTCATAGCATGACACTCCTTTTCTAAAAAAGGCTCCAGGCGAGCGAGCTGGCCTGGAGCCTTTTTGCGTTGGGTTTCGGCTTGCTTCTATGCGCCGCTTACCCGGCCTTGGTGGCGGTATTGCCGTCGATGGTCCAGGTCTCGCCGCCCATAGCGCCCCAGATCTGGCCGAAGGCGCCCAGCACATCCTCGCCGGGGGCGGTGACGGTCAGGGTATTGCCATCCAGCACGTAGGTGAAGCCGTCCCGCTCCATGCCGTACTCGGGGTACTTGACCTTCATGTTGGTGTCATCCAGCAGCACCAGCACCAGGCCGCCAGCCTCGTAGGAGGCGATACCCTCCTCAGCGGGTTCCTCGCCGCCGTTGGCGGGAGCCTCGGGGGCGGACAGGGTGGAGATATCCTCGCAGACGAACGTGTAGCTGGTGGTGTTGCCATCGCCCAGGTTTCGCTCGGTGGAGAAGGTGGCCTTATTACCGTCCATCGTCACGTCTACACTCTCGCCGCCCAGGGTGATGGCGATAGCCCCGTCGGCCAGGGACCAGGTGCCGTCGGCAAACTTGTCATAGCCGGCGTAAACCAGCACAGTGCCGTCGGCCTGGAGGTAGGCGGTACCGTTGTTATCCGCATCGGTGAAGGTACCCACATTCTCGGGGGCAGTGAACTCCTGCTTATAGGCCTGGATGAAGGCGTTGGCGTCGGCGTAGGTCTGGCCCTCCTTGCCCTCCATAGAAGCCACGCGGGTGTAGGACATCCCGGGCACCACGGGGAAGGTCAGGTCGAAGGAGTACACCCCGGCCACATCGTAGGCGTAGGCAGTCTGGGAGTTGGACTCAGTGCCCGCCTCGTCCACATAGGCCAGCTTGATCTGGAGGCAGGCCACGCCATCTTTCTCTACTTCCTTCCAGGTGCCGGACATATAGCTGGCAGTGAAGGTGGGATTGGTGGCCGCGTCGGAGGCGTCGAAGTTGGCAAACATATATTTATCCGCCACGGCGGTGCCGTCCTCATTCAGGTTCAGCAGAAACGCGGCGTTCAGCATGGAGGCGTTCTCGCCGGACTCCTCATAGGTGCCCCAGAACTGGTAGGTCTTGCTGCCGCCCTCGGTGGGCTGGGAGGGCTCCTCGGAGGGGGCCTGGGAATTGCTGCTGGGGCTGCCGCCGCAGGCGGCCAGCAGGGAGACCAGCATCAGCGCCGACAGGACGGCGGCCAAGAGTTTCTTCATTTTCATAGCGTTTTCCTCCAATTTTTTATATCGTTCCCACCCTCCCCGCCATAGCCGGGGAGGGCTGAGAAGCCAGAGAATTATTTGCGGTGGGCCATGAAAGCGCCGGCCACATTGAGGATGGCGGCCACACCGAACACCACGGAAAAGGCAATGGCCAAGGTGGGATTTCCCCCGAAGAAGGGCACGCCGGTGAGTACATCGGCCAGGGGGTAAGCGGTTTCCACCAGATGGTTGGCCAGGGCCACAGAGAAGCAGGCCCCGCCCAGGATGGGGGTGAAGGGGAGCCGCAGCGTCTCACCCGCCAGGGTAATGACCGCACCGCCCAGCGCCAGTCCAAAGGTAAGCCAGGAGAACACCCGATCCACCGTCTCGGCGGCGGTGGCCATGTAGATGATCACGTAAGCCGCAGCCCCTGCCAGGGCAATAACTGCGGCAGCCGCGCTCAACCAAAAGCCCAGTTTCGTGTCTTGGAACAAGCGCTTCATCTTATTTGCCCCCCTTCCTGGATTTGATCTCGGACAGGACATACAGTACCGCAGTGCCCGCAGTCAACACGCCGATGGCAACATTCAGCCCGGTGAGGGCGGGCTTCCACCACGGGGTGTAGTTCTGCACAGCCTCCGTCTTGCTCAAGCCGTTCACCAAATTGGAGCGGCTCATAGTGTAGAGGTAATACTTGGCTACCTCCCGGAGCTTGCCCCAGATAAAGCCATCCTTGTCCTTTACCAACAGATTAGATGCCTCGGGCACACGGCCAGGGTCGTTATTGAACTGACAGGTACCCGCCTGGATGGCGTCGGCGGTACCCATATAGCTGGCGGAGTCCTTGGAGCTGTCGGTCATGTTGATGCCGGTGAATCCCCACTCACCCCGCAGCACAGTGGTCATGGTCTCATAGTCACTGGCGGTTGGGACGCAGCCGATGCGGTTGTAGGCAGTCATCGTGGCCAGACTGTGCCCGGCCTGGAGTCCGCCTTCAAAGCCGCGAAGGGGGCCCTCACGATAGGTCTGTTCGGTCATGAAGGTGGCTACACCGTGGCGGTTAGTCTCCTGATCGTTGCCGCAGAAGTGCTTGAAGGTGCCTGCGCAGCCCCGGTCAGCCATGGCCTTGGTTTGGATTTCACCGCAGATATAACTCATGTTGGCGTCTTCACTGTAGTACTCGAAATTGCGGCCGGAGTAGGGGGTGCGGTGGATGTTTCCACCGGGGGAGTAGATGTGGCGGAAGCCGATCCAGTAGCTCTCCTCGGCAAAGAACTCGCCCCGGAGCTTCAGCATCTCCTTGTTGAAGGTGGAGGTGGCTGCCATTTCCGCGTTAAATAGCACACCGCCCTGGTGGCCGTCTGGGCCATCGCCACCGGCGTAGGCAGGGAAATCGATGCTTTCAATCATATCCAGGCCCATCTTGTCGCCGGTGATCTGGGCCAGTTCGCTGGGCGTGAGCTGGTCGATGAACTCCTCCCACTTGGGATCGTCAAAGGCCGCGTCCTTCATCTCAATGAAAGAAATGCCGTTGTCCTGCTTGTACTTGTACGCGGAGATGTCGGGGGCGTCAGAGGGCTTCTCATACTGGAAGTTCTCCATCAGATCCTGAATCTCCGGAGTCGCGGTGAGAGTGGCTACCGTCTCGGGGAATGTGTTCCAGTCGGCGCGGGTCAGATAGGTTACGGAACCGGGAATGAAATAGTTGATGTCCCGGTCCTCAAAGTGGTTGGACACCACCTCCCCGGTGTAGGGGGAGACCGCATAAGTCGTGTTGTCCAGGCTGGCCAGCCCGTCTTTGTGGGTCTTGGACGCATCGCCTTCCACAGGATTCCCCTCAGCGTCGAACATTCCGGTGACACCCCGAGCGGCCAGCACGTTGTTCAGCGCGTCGTGGGCGTCGCTGCCGATGGCGAAGTAGTACTCGCCGGGGTCAAACACATAGCAGCCCGTCTTGGAGCTGTCCGCCCCGTTGGCAGCGGAGCTGTCATAGGTGGCGAAAATATAGTCGGAGAACTCCAACGTCACCGTTTCGCTCTCCCCCGCTGCCAGAGCGGAGGTCTTGGCGAAATCAGCCAACTGGATAGCGCTCTTTTCCGCCTGCCCCGGCTCGTAGGGGAGCTGGACATAGAGCTGCACCACGTCCTTGCTCTTGCCGGAATAGTTGGGTGCGCCGTTGTTGGTCACCTTCACCTGGGCGGTGACCATGTGGCTGGATTTGTCCCAATCCACGCTCAGCAGCTCCTGGGTAAAGCCGGCATAGCTCTTGCCCGCGCCAAAGGTAAACACCATCTCATCGGCGTAATTCCACGCGCCGTCACGGCTGGCATACACACCCTTGGGACCATTGGCGTTGTTGATGCCCAGCACCTGATCCTGATAGCGGGTCTCATAATACTTATAGCCCACGTAGATGCCCTCGGCGTACACCAGGTATTTGTTCTTGTACAAGCCGGTGAGGTTGTCAAAGGTAAAGTCGCCGGCATTCTGCATGGCGGCGGAGCTGAGGGAGTCTGCGGCGTAGGTGATGACGTTGCGGCCGGAGGGGTCGGCCTGGCCGCCCAGCACCCGGGCCACACCGGTCATGCCATAATTGCCGGGGTATCCAATCCACAGGCAGGCGTCCACACCGTAGTCCGCCAGCCAGCCCAGATCCATGGCGTAGCCGGAGTTGAGCACCACGATGATCCTGCCGAATTTGCCGGAGTCCCTAATCATGTTAAGGGTGTCGATCTCCTCCTGGTGGAGGGCCAGCTCAGGTACACCGGCGGGGCCTTCCTGCCAGTCGCCCTGGAGGCCGTGGTTCAGGTCGCCCTCCTCGCCGCCGAAGCGGCTCATGACGTAGATGGCAGCGTCGTTGTAGCCGGACGCGTAGGAGCCCTCCGTCCCGGCGTAGGCGCTGGCGGGGATCTCGCCGATGAGACCGGTCTTGGTGCGGGCGCCGTTGGCGGCCACGATGGCGTTGTACACCGTCTCGTTGACCTGGAATCCCTCCTCCTTCATGGCGTCATAGAGGTTGATGCCCTCGTTGGGGGGGCCGCCGGATCCGCCGTGATACACCGGGGTGGCGGCGGCAAAGCCGAACAGTGTCACGCTGGCGTTGGGGGCCAGGGGCAGCGCCCCGTTCTCATTACGCAGCAGCACGCTGCCCTCCTCCTGGCTCTCGATGAGGTGATCCTTCAGGGCGGCGCGCATCTCGTCCATGGAGGCATAGCTGGAGGGGTAGTAATTGGTGTCGCCGGTGACCTGGACGGCAGGGGGAAGGGTTCCCAGGAACAGGTTCACGTCCCCTTCCCGGGTGAAGGCCAAGCTCTGGCCAAACATGGTCAGGGAGAACACCAGCACCAGAAGGGTGCACAGTCCCCGCCATATGTATGTTTTCTTCATAAGCGTTCCTCCCAATCAGGTTTTGGTCTGTGGGAAAGGGGATTTAGCCGGCGAAGTCAGCGGTATAGTCGAAGGAGCTGGTCTTGACGTTGACCTGCACGGAGGTCTCGGGGAACGCCACGCTCTCCAGGAACTGCTGGGCGGTCCAGGGCTGGGCATCGGGATTGGCTACCGGGGCGCCGGTGGTCTGGTCGACTTCGGCGGGCACTACGGCCTTGCCCATGGCGTCGGTCCAGTTGTCGGTGTCCGCCCAGTAGAGCTGGTCAAAGCTGCGCACCACGCGGGTGGGGGCGGCCAGGGTCACGTCCAGCAGATCCTCATCCAGCTCGTTCACCTGGGAGGTGTAGGTGCCGTAAAACTTGGTGATGGAGTTCTCCCGCTCGTTACCCTTGGCATCGTTGGTGCTCTCAGCCAGCTCCAGGGCGGAGAAGGTGGAGGCGGATACCACCAAGCAGTAGGTGTTGTCATCCATCAGGGTGATCTCCTGCTGGGTAAAAGTGGTGAGGTAGTAGTTGTACTGGGGCCGCATATTCTGATAGCTCAGGTTGGCGGGGCTGAGGTAAACGCCGGTGACCTTGCCCCCGGCGCTGCTTCCGCCACCGCCACCGCTGCAAGAAGCCAAGGACAGAGCCATCGCCATGGTCAGAAACAGGGTTGCCAATTTCATGTGCTTTTTCATTGAGATATCCTCCTCATATATTTGTCGGGGGCCTCCCCCTTTTCGCCCCCTCAATTTATTTGATGTGCCTAAATTTTTCAACGGAAACCGCATAACCTTTGTCTCTGGCCGCGCAACCTTACAAATGCGAGCGACCCAATCTTGACTTTCCTTGTTAAAATTGCTATATTAAATAAACGGAAGGAGGCGGATGGATATGATTGATATCGCTATTGTTGAGGACAACCGCGAGCAGGCCGCGGCGCTGGAAGGCCATATCAAAGCCTACGCCGCTGACCACAAATTGTCTGTCTCCGTTTCAATTTTTTATGAACCCATTACTTTTTTGGAGAAATACTCACCATTTCACATCGTATACATGGACATTATGATGCCCCTGCTCAATGGTATGGACGCGGCCAAGCTCCTGCGGGAAAAGGATGAGAAGGTAATTCTTATCTTTGTCACCACCATGCGCCAGTACGCCATCCAGGGCTATGAGGTGGCCGCCTCCGATTTCATTGTCAAGCCGATATCCTACCCGGAATTTGCACTCAAATTCACCAAGGTGTTGACCAGACTGGAGTATGTGATGCCCCCTGACGTGCTTGTCCGTACAGATACCAGCTTTGTGCGTCTCTCACCCAGGGACATTCGCTATGTGGAGGTCAAGGGGCACCACTGCGTCTACCACACTGCCAGCGGCGAATACCGCCAGTACCAGACCATGAAAAGCGCGGAGTCCGCTCTATCGGGGCAGGGCTTTGTCCGTTGCAACAGCTTCCTGCTGGTCAACCTGGCCCATGTGGACCGCATCGACGGTATGAATGTGATCGTGGGCGGGCAACCGCTCCAGATCAGCCATCCAAAACGGAAAGCATTTACCGACGCTTTTGTCCGTTTTATGGAGACACAACGCTATGAATGAATTGATTGCGGCCTTTACCACGCCCTACACCATGCAGAGCGTCAACCTGATGCTGACCTACTGGGAGTGTTACATCTGCATTGCCCTGTTTGCCCGCAGGTTTGAACGGCGGGACTTTTTCTTCGTCCGAATCGCCCTCACCTTGTTGGAGGGAATGGTGGTCTGTTATCTCCTGGCTATTTGGTATACGGAGGCGGACTCTCTCCTGGTGCGGGTGCTGTGCTACTCCGCCATCACCGTGTTGAACTTTACCGCGCTCATGTTCTGCTGGAGGGACGATATTGAAGAGATGCTGCTGGCCTTCTGCTCCGGTATGGCGGCCTATCAGTTCACCAACAAGCTCTATCCTCTGCTGCAAAATCTGCGGGGGATCAATGACCGGGAAACGCTCGCGCTGCTCCATCCGGGAGATGCAGGCATCTCAGATCTGGACTGGGCGCTCTTTTTTGTTTTTCATCTCTTGTCCATTGTCGTGCTGGCTTTGCTGTTCACGCCGAAAAACCGGCTGGTTCACAACCGGCGCACCACTCGCAATGTCATTATCCTGTCCATTGCCACGGTGACGCTGGTGAATATCCTGATTTGTGTCTCCCGGGTGTACGAAGGGGAAAGCCCCATGCTCAATGTTGTGACAAAGATCCTCTATGTAGGCTTCAGCTTCACCATCCTGACGATCTGCGCAGGCATCTTTTCCCAAAGTGAGCAGGAGGAGCAGATTGGTATCCTCCACCAGCTTTGGCGGCAGGATCGGGCGCAGTTTGAGTCCGTCAAGGCCAACATGGATGTCATCAACATGAAGTGCCATGACCTCAAGCACATTCTGGACAAAATCGAGGACAAGCTCACCGGAGAAGAGGCCGCCTCCCTGCGGGAGGCCATCCAGTTCTACGACGCCAACATCAAAACCGGCAACGAGGTGCTGGATGTCGTACTGTGTGAGAAAGCTATGACCTGCCAAAAAAGCGGCATTTCCTTTTCCTGTATGGCTGACGGCGGCAAGCTGGATTTTCTCACCCCGGTGCAGACCTATTCCCTGTTTGGTAACATCATTGATAACGCAGTTGAGGCCGTGAAGCCGCTTCCTTTGGAAGACCGGGTGATCTCCCTCTCCTGCCGCGAGGAGGAGGACGCGCTGGTTATTGAGGAGTCCAACTACTTCCAGGGTGACTTGGAACTGGCCCATGGACTGCCCGTCACCAGCAAGGGAGACAGCTCTCATCACGGCTTCGGCACGAAAAGCATCCAATATATCGCGGCGCAGTACGGCGGTGCGATGGATATCAAAGTGGTGGACAATATGTTCTTCCTCACGGTTCGCTTCCCCCTTGGCCGAAACAGGGATAAAACCGCATAATAGGAAAGCCGGAACCACTCAGCGGTCCCGGCTTTTTTGTGCTCCTATCGGATGGTGATGACATACTCCCCGGCCCGGGCGATGGTTACCCTCCCGCCGTCCACAGAGCAGTCCCCGCCAGTAACGGTGATGTCCATGCCCATACTCTCTGGCACAATCACCGTCCCCACGGCGTCGATGGCATTCACGGTGATCGTCCGGCCTTCCGCTGTAGTTTCCAGCTTGACACCGATCTCCCCCTTGGGAGTCCAGACGGTGCAGTCAAAGCTGCCCAGCGTACCGCAGAGAGCAATCTCATATTTCTCGAACCCCGCCTCGGTGGGGCGGACACCGGCCGCGTACTTGGACAGGATGTACAGCGGCGCGGCAGTCCAGCCGTGGTTGACGGTGCCGGTCTCCCCGTCGAAGGTCTCCCACAGAGTGTCATACTCATCACTGAGCATAGGGGCATAGCGGTCCCGCATCCGCTGGAGGGCCAAATCGGTTCGGCCCATCACGCACAGGGCCTCCAGCACGTACTTCTCGATAAAGGGGCTGGCCTGGTAGGTACTCATAATGACATCAGAGATCAGAGCATAGTCTTCCTCCCCCGCCAAACCGGACAGAGCCAGCATGGCGTTGGCGCGGTCATCCACGTACTTGCTGTCCGAACTCTTGAAGCCCTCCTCCGTGTAGTAGGCGGCCCGCCAGTTCTCCTGCATGGAGTTCATCCGCACTGTGAGAAACTCAGTCCCCTCGGTGATGCCCAGATCATCGGCCATGGCCTTGGTTACGTTGAGGGCGTAATAGTAGATGCCCGCCTGGAGGAGCTTGGTGTCGATGCAGTCCCCCCAGTCGTTCCACGTCCACGAACCGTCCCGGTACACCGGCAGGCCGTTTTCCATCTCCACCATCTTCAGGTAGTTGAGGAAAGCTGTGCAATAGGCCGTCGCCGTTTCCCTATCCCCGGAGTGGAGCCAGTAGTGGTACACGCTGGTCATAAAGATCAGGCTCTGGTTGGGGATCTCCTGGGGCTTCATACTGGGGGCGCGGCTGGGGATGGCCCCGTCCGTCCGCGTCCAGGCCACGCAGGCCAGGATGGCCTTTTTCGTCATGTCCAGCCCCGCCTGGTCATAGCTGTACAGCGCCGCGTCGATCTGATTGGAAGCGTCCCCCATATAGGGGCCCCGCTCCCGCTCGGGGCAGTCCATGTATGTATCCCGCATACAGATTGCCAGGGTGTTGAGTGACTCCTGCCACAGCTGGTCCAGCCCGGCATCCGAGGAGACGAAGGCCCCCGCCCACTCCCCGTTGAAGCCGCTGGCGCGGTAGCCCAGCCGGGTAAAGGTCACCCCGGCCTCCGCCTCGATGATGAGCTTGGAGCCGCTACGCCAGGGATAATTCTCATAGTGCTGGATTCCCTCGGCGGTGACATAGGTGTCCTTGAAGTTGGGCATATCCTGCTTGTCGGTGTAGGTGTCGGTATAGAAGGTCAACTTTTTGCCCGCCGGAGCCTCCAACTCGAAATAGGGAGTGAATTGGATGTTGCCCGGCAGTTCCAGCACCAGGGTTGTATCTTGGGCCAACGCCTTGCCTACATAGTCCGTGGAGTTGGCAAAGTCAGTAATTTCTTCAAATTTGATGGGTGCGATCATGGCGGAGTAGAGGTCGCCGAAGGGCAAGTCTCCGGCCTTGGAGATCGGCGTGGCGTTCTCCCACTGGCTATCATCGTAGCCCTCGGCCATAAACTCCCCCAGGTCGTCCCGTGCGTCAAAGTAGACGTTACGTTCCGCCAGCATGGAGGACTGGGTATAGCCTGGGTAATCCGCCCCGGCGGTGACCCGGTTCTTGTAGCCGCTATGCCGGGCGGCCTTCCAGGAGCTGTCTGAGCAGACGGCTGTGCCTCCGGCGTCTATTTCAAAGATCAGCCCCGCCTGGGTGTACTCGTCCCCCTCCTCGTCCAGGAGGACGGGGACGATGGAGCCGTCCCCTGAGCGGCCATTGAAGGCCACCAGCACGGCGATGGTGTTCTCCCCCTGCTTCAGGTTGGTGAGCTCCACCGTGTCATAGTAGCTGTCATAAGGGGTGGGGCCGCGCTTCAGTGAACCGTCCAGCACCACCAGCTCCCCGTTGACCCACAGCACGTACTTGTCCACGGCGGAGATGAACGCGGTGGCGGAGGGGGCCGCCTGGTCCAGGGTGAAGGTCTTGCGGAAGGCCACATAACTGTCCTCCGCGCAGCTCTCCGTCCAGATCCAACTGGCCGTCCAGTCCGTCTTTTTGTAGCCCTCGATGCTGTCCAAATACAGCAGATCGGAGCGGTCGGGCGCACCCCGATCCGGTACAGTAGTTTCCCCCTCCACAGGGGCGGAAGGGCTGGGCGTGACATCCCCTCTGTTGTCGCACCCGGCCAGCAGCGAGAAGATGGAGGCGGCGCAGAGAAGCAGCGCAGTACCTCGTGTAAGCCATTCCCTTTTTATCATATACTCTCCTCCTCAAACCGGCCTGCGCTATTTTATATAAATATTCGCAGCCTATTCTGCAACAATTATACATATTGTCATATGATAAGAAAGGGCAACCGCACAGCCTTGCCATTTTACGGCATAACCTTTTGTGTTGGAGAATCAAAATATTCTATAGGGACAAATTAAACTTCACAACACTACAACAGCAAAAGAGGCAAATGGTATGAAGCCATTTGTCTCGTTTAATCGCTTAAATTCGGTGCTTTGGGGGGAGCTCATCATATTACTTCATAGGGAGATTTTTTCCTCATGCAACTACCGGCACCCCAACAGGTGCCGGTAGTTGAAAATTCTTTAATTATTCACTGTCCACCTGACTGTGCAGTTCTCAATACAATTCCCAGTTATTCTCCACCGATCGATCCTTCCTCCTGTTTTTTCTCTGCCATCCGTTTCGCTCGCCGTTTGCGAAGCACGTTCCGAATCACCACCACTATGACAACGATCAGAAGGATTAACACGCAGGCGGTAATCACCAGCGCCTTTTTCAGCAGCGCCGTCAGATCCATAACCTCACCGATGATCGGAAGGCTGGTATCATATTCCCGGTCATTGTGCGCGCCATCCCGGAAGCTCAGCCGCCAGATCGTTTTTTCGCCGCGCACTGCCAAAACTTCCGCATCCGTGATTTTACTGCTGTCCAGATTGCAGGCCGGGCGGGCATAGGAATTCATCTCAAAAGCAAAATTTCCGTTCACGGGGAAATCCATCACCGCTCCGAAGCTGAATACAAATCCTACATCCAACGGAAATGTAGGGATATGGGGGGAACGGAGCCAGTAGCCTTCCTCCGTTCCCTTGTACTGGGCAACACGGGAACGGGCATCCACAAAACCATACTGCGGATTCGTGATTTCCTCAGCGGAAAGCAGGAATAACCTGTCGCCGTTCAGGATTTCATCAGCCGGGTCAAAATCCACCGTGCCGGTAGAAACCCCGGGAATTGGGATTCCAAAGCCTGGAATCGCAACGCCTGCATCTGATTTCAGCGTAGGGAGGAGCGCACCGTATTCCGCCTGGGTCAGGTGGGATTGTGCAAAGTCTTCACACCAGATCTGAATATCGCTGTTCCGATAGTCAGTCGATCCAGGGTGTTCCGCCGCAAAGGCGTCTCCCCTGTCTGCAAAGGAGACAGATACATCCCCACCAATGTCGCGAAACAGAAGGCTGCCTCCCTTTTCATCCGAAATGAGATTCAACGCCATAAGGAACATGCCCGGCTCGCCGGTATTGGTATGCTCCGTATCCAAAACCAGCCATTTCCCGTCAAAGCCGCAGGCATCATCGCATATGCCAAAACACACCACATCTCCCGCACGAATTTCCGCTTTTCCCGTTTCAGTGGCAAGAGGATATGCGCAGCCTACGGCATAGGCCGGAGCAAGGAACAATATCAGCACCGCACACAGCAGTGCGCCGGCAATCCCCCGAACAGCGATCCTCTTTGCCGTATATACAGCATTTTTCCAAAATGAGCAGTTCAACATAACAATCCCTCCTATTCTGTACGCAGCGCAATGACAGCGTCCTGTTTTGCCGCCCTTTTCGCAGGTAGCAGCCCGCCTATCATGGTGATGACCACGCTCAACGCGACCAAAACTACTGCATATACGGCGGGCAGGGCTACCGTAAGCGCTCCAATGCCCAGCAGACTTTCCAGTACGGCATTAATGGGAATTGTCAGCAACGCGGACACCCCTACACCCAGCAAGCCTGCACAGATGCCAACGATAAATGTCTCGGCATTAAATACCTGGGAAACGTTGTGCTTGGATGCTCCCAACGCCCGGAGGATGCCGATCTCTTTCGTCCGCTCCATCACAGAGATGTGCGTGATGATGCCGATCATAATACAGGAGACAACCAGGGACACCGCCACAAAGGCAATCAAGACATACGAGATCACGTCGACCATTGATGTAATAGAACTGGTCAATAGGGCCACATAGTCGGTATAGGTGATCTTGCCAGCCTCGTCAGCGTTGTCATTATAGCGCTCAATGCAGGCGGAAACCGCGTTCTTATCCTCAAAGCTGTCGGTATAAATGCTGATGGATGCGGGCGCATCATAACTGACCTTGCCGAACTTTTTCATGTTGTCTGCATATGAGGCCCCGTCGATATACTCGTTGTAAACGGACAGCAAGATCTCATTGTCCGGCGTTTCCGCCAGCCAGACGTCCAACGCCTGCGCCATAGCGGCTTCATCCATATTTGCACTGCCCATATTTGCAGTACCTGTCTGGCCTGCCCCCTGCATGGGCTGAAGCTCGCTTTGCTGCTCTACGGGAGCGGTTCCCTGTGCATCTGCGGAGCTGTAATACAAAATCATAGAATAAAAGGATGCCTTATCCGATATGCCCATCGCCGAGATATAGGTGGAGGCTTCCACAATTTTTTCAGCATCATCCAGCGTCTCAAATTTTATCCCTGTGAGGACATTGGTTTCCTGATTTGCTTCTTGGGCAAGGACCACAGCGCTTCCATCTGTCTGTTGGATCACATAGTCTGTCAGCTGGGAGGTATAGGCCACAGCAGTGGAAATAACGGCGTTTGCAGCATCCTCCCGCGGCTTGACGATACCGCAGATTTTCAGTTCCAGAGCATCCTCCAAAAGCTGCTCTGCGTTCAAAGCCTTATCGCCAATATAGGAAAACGTGCCGTTCTCATGTTCGGCATAATAACTGCTGGGCAAAACAAGATAAAAACGATGGCCGCTGATTTCCTCATAGCTCCAGTCCTTTGCGGTCACTTCTTCTCCCATTTTGATTTGCTCGGAGGCTTCCTCATAGTCCTCCGCTGTCAGCAGACCCAGTTGATAGAGAGTGCCGGCAGAAAGGGACTGATTCTCATCCAGAACCAACACCACCTCGTCAAAATGCTCTGGCCAGGCCCCGTAAAGCATTTCATAGCTGTCGGTGACGATATGACTGACCATATTGCCGTCAGGACTTGCCATCAGCTCGGAGAAATTCTCGGCCCCAGCAGATCCGCCCATCATCATTGACATATCTCCGATTCCGCCTGGCATGGAGCTGAATCCTCCGCCGGAACTGATTAAGGTCCCAACATCTGCGCCGCTATTAATCAACACTCCGTTCGCGTCATAAGAATAAACATCAAAGCACGCATCATAGGTGTAGACAAATCCATTTTCCCCCAGATACTGATGGATTTCGCTGTTTGGGTCGTCCAAATAGCTCTTGAACGTTGTCAGGTTATTTTCTATGATACTGGCGAATACGGTTTCGCTCAGTTCAATATCCCGGTAATCCGCGTGTACGCCATCCCGCAGTTCGGATCGCGTGTTTGGCCCGCCGATCCGCTGCCCGCCAGCCATCATGCCAGACATATCAAAGGTTTCCGCACTGATTGTGATGGGATAAGAGGTCATTGTGTCCTTCTGCATATCTGCGATATAGCGGTTTACACTGGAGGAAAGGGCCAGGATCAATGCAATGCCGATGATGCCAATGGAGCCAGCAATAGATGTTAGCAGCGTCCGCCCTTTTTTTGTGCGCAAATTATTAAAGCTGAGCGACAATGCTGTGAGGAGCGACATTTTAGCCCGGCCCATGCTTTGATACTTTGGTGTCGGGAGCTCCCCCACTTCCGGGGTATAAGGCGCGGAATCGTCCGTAATCCTACCGTCCTGCAGTTTGACAATACGAGTGGAATACCGCTCCGCCAACTCAGAATTGTGAGTCACCATGACAACCAGACGTTCTTTAGAAACCTCCCGCAGCAGCTCCATGATCTGGAGGCTGGTGGCGGTGTCCAGTGCTCCGGTGGGCTCGTCGGCCAGAAGGATGCTTGGATTGTTGACCAACGCCCTTGCAATGGCCACTCGCTGCATCTGTCCCCCAGACATTTGATTGGGACGCTTATGGAGCTGATCCCCCAGCCCCACCTGAGTCAGCACCTGCTCTGCCCTTTGGCGGCGCTCCCTGCGAGAGATGCCGGAGATAGTCAGCGCCAACTCCACATTCGCGAGGATGGACTGGTGAGGAATCAAATTGTAGCTTTGGAAAACGAAGCCAACGGTGTGGTTTCGGTAGGAATCCCAGTCCTTATCCCTATATTTTTTGGTGGAGATGCCGTTGATCATTAATTCGCCGCTATCATATTGATCCAGTCCGCCGATGATATTCAGCAACGTGGTTTTACCAGAACCGCTGGGGCCAAGGATTGAAACAAATTCGCTGTCCCGAAAGCTCAAGCTGACATTGTCTAGGGCCTGCTGGATCAGATAGCCTGTTTTATATTGCTTCTTTATGTTTTGAATTTGCAGCATAGGTTTCCCTCCTGTTGCCGTTTAGTAACGAGATCATACGCTGTTTTTCTCAACTAAAACTCAACCAAATCTCAACTGAACCTCAATTTGATGTCGTTGAGGTTCAGTTGAGATTTTTGGTTTAAAATGCTTCCACAATATTGATATCTTTGCTATACTGTGAAAAAGAGGTGGTAGAAATGTTTCAAATCCTGGTGGTAGAGGACGATAATGAGCTGAGGGATCTTTTCTGTGCGGTTCTGACGGAAAATGGATACACTGCGGTTCCGGCTGTAGACGGAATTGATGCCTTTGATATTTTGGACGAGACGTATGTCGATTTGATTATTTCGGATATTATGATGCCGCGTATGGACGGGTTTGAGCTGATTAAAGCGTTGCGGGAAGCACATTACAACACGCCTGTTCTGATGATTACAGCAAGATCCAGTGCGGCGGATAAACGAGAAGGTTTCCGCATCGGCACAGATGATTATATGGTCAAGCCAATTGATGTCAATGAGATGGTATGGCGAGTGGAGGCCCTGCTGCGCCGATCCCAAATCGCCAGTCAGCGCAGGACAAAGCTGGGCGATACAATTCTTGACTGCGACACGTTGACCGTCCATACTGGCGGCGAGGAAACAGAACTCCCTCAGAAGGAGTTCCTCCTCCTGTTCAAGCTGGCGGCCTCTCCCAACCACATATTTACGAGGCGTCAGCTCATGGACGATATATGGGGAGTGGACAGCGAAACGGACCCCCATACTCTAGACGTACATATTAGCAGGCTTAGAGAGCGTTTCCGTGGAAATCCAGACTTTGATATTATCACTATCCGAGGACTGGGTTATAAGGTGGTGAAGAAATGAAACTGCATCAGCGGACTATAAAAACAGCCGCAATGTTTTCCATTCTACTCTTCTTGGTTTTGAGCATAACCATGACCCTTTCCACCGCCTTTGCTGTGTTGCTGTTTCGTATCGGTTTTTTGGATTCTCAGCATCTTCTGCGGGGGCTGTTCGTTACCCCAACGGTCAGCATCGTCATTGGAACAATTTTGTTTAGGCTGATTGGAAAACGCCCGCTAGAGCTGATCCTTGAAATCAGCAAAGCCACTCAAGAGGTGGCAAAAGGAAATTTCAATATCGAATTGAATGAGGATATACCAGCTTCTGAGATCCGGGAGATGGCCCACAATTTCAACGTAATGACCCGAGAGTTAGCTGGGACTGAAATTCTCCGAAATGATTTTATTGAAAACGTGTCCCATGAATTCAAGACACCTTTATCGGCGATTGAGGGATACGCCACACTGCTGCAGCGCAAAGAGCTTTCCGAAGAAAAACGGACTGAATATACTCGGCGCATCCTGTTTAACACACGGCGGCTTTCCGCACTGATCGGTAATATTCTACTTTTGTCGCGGCTGGAACACCAAGAGATTGAAATTCAGAGGGAGTGGTTCTCCCTGGATGAGCAACTGCGGGAGGCTATCCTAATGTTGGAACCGCAGTGGAACGGAAAACATCTTGAGTTGGATATTGACCTAGATCCAGTGGACTGTTATGCCAACCGTGATCTACTCCTACAGATTTGGCAAAACCTGCTTGGAAACGCAATTAAATTTGTCAAGCAAGCCGGAAAAATCCGTGTACTGCTCAGGAAGATAGGAACTGACATTCAAGTTGTAATCCAAGACGACGGGATTGGCATGGATCAAGCGGTACTCCAACGAATATACGAAAAATTTTATCAAGGTGATACATCCCATAAAACAGCTGGGAATGGGCTGGGCCTTTCACTCACAAAAAGAATTGTTGACCTTCATGGCGGAAAAATTGAAGCGTCCAGCCAGGTGGGCGTGGGAACTACGTTTGTGGTCACGCTGTCAGCACTTCCAGCTTCTGAGGAAGCACATTGAGCTGTCAGCCGTTCTTGTGCCAGAGCACAGCCTGCCAGTTGCATACAAACCATTATTTTTATTATAGTCTGGCAGTCCACTGCTGCTTGCCAGAGAAGCTGGAGCAGAACGATACCCAATATTAGGAAACGAAACGGCCAGCTAACAGACCACATCTCGTTAAGAGACAGGCTCCAGGCTTATGCCATGGGAAAGGCTTTCTATTTAATTGTATAAGAGGCATCGCAACAAATAGAGAAAACAATGCGGGGGAAGACTGAACCTTCCCCCGCACGCTTATTCCCGTTTATGCCGCCTTTTGAAAGCGAATACTCTGTGCCCTCATTTGGAGCTCCTGCCCCAGGAACTTCAGCGTGGCAAACTCATCGTCCAGCCCATTCAGCTCCCGGCGGAGCACCTCCTCATAGTGCTTCTTCTTTTCCTCCAGCGCCTGGATTTTCAGCACCCAGCGATCCATCACCGCCGGGCTCTGGCTGCCGGATTTGATGAGGTAGTCCGCCCGCTCCTGATAGGTGGCGATCTCCTTTTTCACCGCCGCATAGAATTCCTCGGTCATTTTAGACCGCTGCTTTTCATCGTCAATGATGAAAAAGCTGTTTACCATCAACGGCGTCTCCCTGCGGTTGAGCCCGCCCAGCAGGCCGATGAACTCCTCAAACACATCCACCTTGTCCATGTGGGTGCGGGGCACGAAGTACATATGCCCCGTGATGCTCAGCTTGGTGGCCTCAAGCCCCCGCAGATAGTTGACGCAGATGGTTTCGATTTGCTTTCGGTTGGCGCACTTCTGATAGAGCTCGAACAGCTCCTCCGCCTTGCGGCAGCAGGCCGGCACGTCGATGGCATCATCCGGCGCCAGGTTCTCCGCCCGGAATACGCCATCCCGCTTGTCGTAGCTGATGTTGGCCAGCTTTTCGTAGTTGTTGGTACGCTGGTTCAGCGTCTCCTTTACCAGCTCCCGGGATAAAATATCGGCGCTGGTGCGTTTGTTATCCCGGCAGTAGGCCAGGTAGATGTTGGCCTCCCCCATGGCCGTCACCGGGACGCGCTCCCGGATATCGCCGGTGGCGGAGCGGAACGCGTCGCCCACGGACAGCCGGGTGCCACCGGAGTAGGGAACGCCCATATCCTCACACAGCTTGGACAGCTCTCCCTTGTCCACCAGCAGGTTCGCCAGGGAGAAGTAGAGAAACTTGCCCAGCATATGGGCCTGGTCGCCCTGGGATGTACCGATGAAATCATGCATATCAAATACGTTATCCATTACTTTGCCCTCTGTCAGCGCCAGTGATAAAATGTAAGAAAACGCCGAGGAAAAAATGTAATTTTG
>CAJUEG010000013.1 GCA_910584835.1 uncultured Oscillospiraceae bacterium
AAACTACAAAATTTCTTCGGCGTTTTCTTACAATTTCAGATTGGCGTTGACACCTCATCTGCGGAATTGCTCCAAAATGAAAAAAGCGCCGTTTCTCTGCTCCATTAAGGGCAGGGTAAAACGACGCTTACGTGAGAGTTTTAAATTGTCTTGACGAAATTTTTTCGGGGAAATAAGAATAAGGACCTGTGTGGTTACACAAGTCCCTATTCCTGGTGGAGATAAGCGGGATCGAACCGCTGACCTCCTACAATATAGTTACGGTGAAAGGCACGGCAGCCAGCCGTGTCTTTTGTCGTCTCAAAGCTGAAGCTGTAGAATGAGGGAGTAAATGGCCTGACACCGCTGACCCTGGGCCAACACGCCCGATCAAGAGTCCGTCAGCCGCCTCTCTCATTCACAGCATTCGATTTGCGCAGGTAGAACCATCTCGTCAGGGTAGAGGCCCCGCCTGACTAGGCTTTGCTGGGCTTCGGCGGGGGTCCTGATTTTGGTGCGTTCGTGTTACTCAGGAGATTGAACAAGCGACGAGGAAACAGAGGCGGGAGCCATATCCTATCACATAGGAGGGAACTATGAACGCAGTAGGAATCGACGTATCCAAAGGGAAAAGCATGATGATGGCGCTGCAACCGATGAATCAAGTTGTGCTAAAGCCAAGGGAATACTTCCATACCAAAGCTGGTTTGGGCCAGATGGCCCATGACATTCTAAGGCTGGGAGAAGAAACGCGGGTGATCATGGAGGCCACAGGCCGTTACCATGAGCCGGTAGCGGCAGCCCTGCATGAGTATGGCATCCGTGTCACGGTGATGAATCCGCTGTTCATCAAACAAAGCGGCGGGGGCTCCATCCGCAAGGTCAAGACCGACAAAGCGGACGCCAGAAAGATTGCCAAATACGGGCTTGACAATTGGATGGACCTGCGGGAATATACGCCTGTGGAAGCAATCAGGGAACAGCTGAAGCTGGTCTCACGGCAGTTCAATTTGTACATGAAGAACGTGGTGGCCTTGCAAAATAACCTGATTTCTCTCACCGACAAGGTTTTTCCAGGGGTAAACGAGATGTTTTCCAGCAAAGACCGCACTGACGGAAGCCAAAAGTGGGTGGATTTCATCACGACCTTCTGGCACTGTGAGTGCATCGCCCTGGTCAGTGAGGCCGTTTTCACGGAACGTTACCGCAAGTGGTGCAAGCGGAAGGGTTATCATTTCAGCGGCTCCAAAGCGGCGGAGCTGTATATTGGCAGCATCGGGCATATCACAACGCTGCCTAAGAACAGAAACACCAAGCTGATTATCACCACTGCCGCCAAGGAACTGGCTGCGGCCAAGGCCACGCTGGCCGTCCTGCGTGCCGAGATGGACCGTCTGGCCCGGCAGCTTCCGGAATACGATACCGTCCGAGCCATGTATGGCGTTGGCGAGAAAACTGCCCCGCAGCTGATGGCGGAGATTGGCGACGTGCGCCGTTTCCCCCGCCGCAGCTCCATTGTGAGCTTCGCAGGCGTTGATCCGGCGGTAGACGAGTCCGGCAAGCACATTTCCAAGAGCAATCCCACCACCAAGCGCGGCTCGCCTCACCTGCGCAAGACGCTGTACCAAATCGTCTGCACTTACCTGAAAAAGTCTCCTGCTGACGAGCCGGTGTACCAGTTTCTGGACAAGAAACGGGCCGAAGGCAAACCCTATTTCGTCTACATGACCGCAGCCCAGAACAAGTTCCTGCGTATCTACTATGCCCGCGTGAAGGAGCGTCTCCTTGCGGCCAGTGTCCAGGAGTCCTCCGAGAGTTAATCTGCGCTAGAATCCATAAATTGCGTGGTCTGCAAAAAATGATGTGCCCTCCCGATTGAACTGCATGAACAGACATCTCTCTCAGATCGAAAAAGGGCACCAGCTTGCTTGAGCACTAAAAACGTCAAATCAGGACCTATCGGCAGCTCCGATTTTCAAAAGACACCTCAAGCAAAAAGCGGCATTCACAGAGGAATTCAAATAGGGCGCTAACTTGAGAACGCTAGGGGTGTGAGTTCAAGTCCCCCCAGTCAGGGCTTGATAGTAATTTTTCACAGCCCCCGGATTTTGCCGTCCGAGGGCTGTGAAGGCGTTGAAAACACTGGCTTGACGGGCAAGATAGCATTTTCACCCTATTAAGTTGGCAGGGGCGAACACTTTAGATGTGCCGGTTTAGCCCCAATGGGGCCACTGCCAGGGCCAGCGGTAGAATCCGAATTGCCGGAGCGGCTTGTTTCGAAGATAGCATGTTGCGTTCTTCCTTGAAATGCGCAAAAGACTTACGGATACGCGTTTCGACCCGGCGCGCAATATCTGCTTTTTGTGTCTCCGGGGTTCCGGCGCCGAGGTCTCCGGGATAACCAGAGCCCCGACCTGTTCGCTTCTGCTGTCCTTTTGAGCGGTTTAATACCAGACTGAATTCCACAACAGGTGTTTGTCGATATCCGGGTGCTCCGACTCCTGATAAGCCTGCTGGATGCTGCCAAGCGTTTTCAAAGGTATATCGCCGCGCCGGTAGGGGTAGGAGAGGAGCTTTTCATCCAAGTCCAGTACACGTTCCCTGTCATTCATCAGAAGGGCCAAATAAAGTGCCTGCTCGTGGTATTGGATCCATTTCCCTTGTTGTGCCCGCACATCCGGGTCGGGCTTCTCCTTGGAAAACTCCCAAGCTTGTGTCATGATCTCCATCGTTTTCCGCCCCAGCTCCAGGTCTCCGCTCCGATTGGCATAGACCATTTTGAAATAGGCCGTTTGAAAACGGTGAAAAGGATCCTCTCCTTCCTCAAGCTGCACGGCGTCCAAATAGTGTTCCAAAGCTTCGTCCAACCCCTTCGGAGCGGACGTCCCCTTTTTCCAGATATCCAGCTGATCCGCGCAGAATATTTTTAAGAAGAACCTGTAGCACCAACTCTTTCGGTATTCCGGCTGCTTCTGAATTCGGTCCTCCAGGTCCTCTATGAGTACCTCCAGTTGTTCACGCTTCCCGGCGCGGATCCGCACCTTATATAAATAGATCCCGCACTCTATGAGCCCTTTTACCGAAAGATGCTCCCTGCCATGGCGGTAGGTATTCGTAAGCCAGGAGTATGCCAGTGCACATTTGTTGTGGAGGCTCAGTATTTTGCCGTACTGCTCTCCGAATCGGATGCTGAGCTCGGAGCTGTTCTCCTCAATATACTGCGCCAGCCGGAAGCAGATCTGGTTCGCGCTCTGGTCCTCGTCAATAGAGTCCTTGTACTTATAGTAGGCCGCCAGCGACATTCCGTTCCAATATGTCGCCTCCGGGGACTTGCCGGACAGGCCCAGCATCCCGTCCTCGTCGGCCTCCAGCTCAAATACCGCCGTCAGCATTTCAACGTCCTTTTTGCTGTCCGCACGGTAGAAAATGTCTTTGGCTTTCTCCAGCTCTGAGCGTACGCTGAGATAAAAACGGGCCGGCTGGTTCAACGCTTTCCAACTCTGATTCAATCGGTATAGCTCCAGATGGGCCTGGCTGTAGTTGGGCGTTTTCACATAGACGCGGTTTACGGAGAGCCTCTTGGAACGGAGACGGTCCTGTACGATTCGGCAGAAGGAGCCATTGGCGGATCGGATATGGATCCAACTCAGGGACAGGCCGGAGAGAGTGTTCAGAATGCTTTCCAAAACCGGGTCGGATTCGTTTTCATACAGCATCTCCAGGTATTTCATATTGCGGAACTGCCGCAGCTCCCTCGGGTCGCGCAGGGGGAGCTCGCTGATGTGCAGGGTCTTGACCCGATCCAGAGGAGTGACTCCCGCCGCATAGAGGAGGCAGTCCCAGCCGGTCTTGCTCAGGTCCAGCTTCCCGCTGTCGATCAGCTCCTCCAAAGCCTCCTGTGTAAAATCATGGCCCCGGTATTGAAAACGGTGAATGCAGGGCAGGTATTCCAGGATCTCCACCAGGGAGATCACCGATTCGTCGTGCAGCTCCATCCACCCCTCCCTTTCCAGGAACAGGCATTTGGACAACGTCAGATTTCCCTTTGGCACGATGTACTTCGCGCTGTTGGTGATTCGATCGTTCAATCCTTCCGCCCGGCAGAGGATCGAATAATACATGGCTCGCAGGTAATCCGACCCGGAAGGGGAGTAGAGAAGCTCTTTGCGGCGGTGGTAATCCGCCTTTTCGAACAGGTGCTTTGCCAGGAAATACTCGTAAAACGTTTGGTGGCAGAAGAAAAAGCACATACCCTCATCGTCCGAGGACATGAAGCAGTGGGCCATAGCCAAGCGGCTGAGTTCGTCGCTGAAATAATGCCGGACAATGGCCTGGAACTGCTCCTTCGGCAGGTACCGCTCCTTATTTTCCAGCAGCTTCAGGGTCAACGCCTCTGCGCAGTCCTCAATCTGCTGTTTAAACTGCTCCATTTCCCTTGGGTGTTTCTTGGCTGATTTGTTTTCAAAATAAATATGGAATTCCCATTTGATGATCGCGTCCAGCAGGACGTCGAAGGAAACCGCGATGTTGTGGGAGCCCCGCAGGCCCTCGGGGTTTTCCAGCTCCCGGTACCGCTTCATAAAGGCATATGCATAGCGGATGTACATAGGATAATGGAACAGGCTGTTTGGATTCTGTTTCAGAATATGCCGGAGCAGCCGGGTATAATAGGGCGTTTTCCACCAGACGGGATACCGATCCTGGTGCCGCGGTTCCATCTCTTTTTTTCGGGCCTCAATACTCCTCAGACTCCGCAGGGATTTAAAGGTTTTAATTACGTCATGGTCCGACAGCGGCAGAATCTTATATACGTTGGAGTAGATATTTTTATGCTGGAGCTCCGTCAGGCTCCAGGTAGAGCGTTCCAGAAACTCTGGCCGGAGGCTGACCACGGCACACTCCAGATTCAGGCCGTGGGTTTGAAACAGCTTGTCCATATTCGAATCGCCGCCGAAAAAGAATATAGACCGGAACGCCTCTTCCATGGAATCCGGGTTTTCTTCCTGAAAGAACACATGCGCCTCGTCCAACCCATCGAAAAAGGCAACCACAGAGTCTCCGCTCTCAAAATGGTTTTCCGCCTTTTGCTTCTCTAGATAGCTGCCGAGCTTATCCATACTCGTGACATCCTGCATCTGAAAATAGACGCATTTCCGCCCCTTCGACAACTTACAGTAAAGGTAGCGCATCGTCGTTGTTTTTCCGCACGCGGGAGCTCCCACCACAGAAAAGACGGCGGCCGCCGCCTGCTTTTCCCCGGAACAGGCCTTGATTTGCCTGAGCAGCTGCCGGATAGTTTTCCGACCTTCAAAACGCGGCGGCAAATAGCTCAAGATTTGATAAACCACCTCCGACTTCGAGACGACGGAATGGGCAATCAAGGCCTTGTACAGCCGGTCCACCGGCTTTTGCTGCATGAGCCTGTGCAGGACGCGGCAAATACATTTGGCACCGCCAACCGCAGCCGAGATGATTGCCAGAAACGATACAGCCGCGCCCAGCGGGGAATCCAGACGCTCCAGATCGGTGAGTGCAAGGAAATTCGCAAACGCGTCTACAATTCGGCTAAACATCCGCCTCTCTCCTTTGTGTTCCCGTTTCATCCGTATTGATAAGCTGGGGCAAGGTCCGCATCCTTCCAGATTCTCCTATTGTTTATAATAGCATATTTTCCCCGCTTTTTCAATCCAGCAATAGCATCTTAAACTCCGGTGCAACCCAAGAGGCAAATTCGCAGGCAATCATCGGGTGGGCAAAGGTTCCGCCAGACTTGCCCTGTTTAGAGACGATACCAATTGCTTTCGTCCGCTCAATCCACAGCTTTGGTGTCAATGTAAAAGAAGCCGCCTTCTTTTTCTCCAGCAGTTCCATATAGCCAGCTTCATTGTAATCAGGGTTATGTTCTTTCTCCCACAAATCTAAGAATGCCAGAGTGTTTCTACTTCGCAGCCAGCTCTGGATCACATATCCCGGCGTATCCTCACTGTGTGCTCGAGCAATCTCGGTAAGAGAGACATAACTCTTATCCTGCCCTTTACCCTGCGGCATAGACACTTGCCTGTGTGCGGTGCACTCCAACACCTCGTCTTTGATCCGTCCATAGTCGGCGAATCCGGGAAGCATGTATTCAGCGAGATTGTTTTCTTTTGCGATTCGTAGCATGATTCTGTTTCGTTCATCGCACGTGAGATTATCTGTCACTACGAGGTATTCCAGTAGATTTCTGATTCCAATTAAATCCACGGGACTGAGCTTCTTTTCCTCTGCCACGCGCCTCACCTCTTGAAGCTATTGTAACAGATATTTTGGAGATTGGAAATAGTAATTATATTTGGAGCATCAAGGGCGAAACATAGCGGGTTAATTTACGGGGTGAGCCTGCCTTGTCATAGTCGACATTACAGCGTGCGGATTTTTCAAACTGTACGTCCGTGAAAGACTCAAAGCCAACAATGGAAATGTACTTGGAATTAGAGAGAATATGGTCAACTGCGGCCCGGGTCCATTTTGCTTTCCCGGTTGGGGAAGGGATCTGTTTTTTGTAAAGCAGATCTACTACCTTGCCTAAGCTGGCTCCGGCAAGGTAGTAGTCAAAAATCATGCGGACAGTTTCAGCTTCGGCTTCTTTGCTCTCCAAGGTGCCGAGGGAAGTCAGATTAAAACCATATGGGATTCTCATGTTTGCTCCTCCTTAAAAATAAAATTTCCCATGTTAGCACCCTAAACAGGAGGTAAAACACAGGAATAAACCATAATTGATTTGTTGCTCATGGTTATTTTATACGATAACTTGATAACTACTTTGTATATTTTGCCGAGAAAACAGCAAAACCCGAGTATAGTCATGCTATACTCGGGTTTTGTCTAATTTGGTGCCGGTGGTGGGACTCGAACCCACACGGGGGATTAGCCCGGCGGATTTTGAATCCGCTACGTCTACCAATTCCATCACACCGGCAGGTGCAAAGGAATCATACCACGTTTTTCCCGGGAACGCAAGGGTCAACCGACTTCTTTTTCTGAATTTTCTTCCCCGTCCTCCAAGTCCAGATCGGCCACGGTGAGGGCCATCAGGTCCTTTTTCTCCGGCGCTTCCATAGCCGCCACCCGGTTGGCCTGGCTGGCCACAGCGGCCTCAAATACGTTGCGCACGTCCCGGGCGTTGCCAAAATTCTCATCCCGGCGCTCATACAGCAACTGGAACGCTTCAGCCGCCGCCTTGTCCGCCGCCTCGTCCAGCTCGTAGCCGTTCTTTTTGCACATGGAGCGGAAAATCTCCGCCAGCTGCCCTCCATCGTAATCCTCGAAATAAAAATACTTGTTGAAGCGGCTCTCCAATCCGGGGTTGGCATGGATGAAATTCCCCATCAAATCGGTGTACCCGGCCACAATGACGATCAGATCGTCCCGGTGGTCCTCCATCCCTTTGAGCAGCACCTCAATGGCCTCCCGGCCAAAGTCGTTGGCGTTGTCCTGATTGGCCAGGGCATACGCCTCATCAATGAACAGCACCCCGCCCAGGGCCTTGTCAATGGCCTCCTGGGTTTTGAGGGCTGTCTGGCCCACAAAGCCCGCCACCAGCCCGGACCGGTCCACCTCTACCAGCTGACCCTTGGACAGCACGCCAACCGCGTGATAGATTTTGGACAGCAGCCGGGCCACCGTGGTCTTGCCGGTGCCGGGGTTGCCCATAAACACCAGATGGAGGGACATGGGGGGCACCGGCAGCCCCGCCTCCTGGCGCAGCTTGCGCACCTTCACCAGATTGATGAGGCCCTTCACGTCCTCCTTCACCTTGGCAAGGCCGCACAGCCCGTCCAGCTCGGCCAGCAGTTCCTCCAGGGAGGGCTCCTTTTCCTCGGGGGGCTCCTCGCTTTTTGACTCGTCCCTGGAGGGGGCGGGGGACACCGCCTCGTCCTCGGGGCGGCCGGTTTTGACGGGCGCGCCGTCGGTGCGGCGGGCCACAAACTCGTTGACATCCAACCCGGATTTGCCGCCCCGGACCCCCGCGTGGTCGCAGTAGGAGGACAGGGAATCGGCGCAGGCATTGACAAATCCCGCCTCAGCCTCGCTCACCTTGCCGTCCACCGCGGCGAACAGCAGTGCCATCAGGGTAAAGGTGTCCACAAACCGGCGGCTCTGGCTGCGGCCCCCCTCCAGGTCTGCCTGGACCATGCGGCGGAAGAAATTGGGCAGCACAAAACCGGGAAACTCCGCCACGGCGGAGGCCAGCTCCCAATACAGGGCGGTGGGCACCGGGTTTCCCTTGGAATACAGGGCGTTGTAATACTCCACATGGAGGGGCGTGAGGCCCTGGTCGGCGTGCCAAACGCCGCAGGCGCACTGACGCATGAAGCCGTCGGCCTCACGGCCAAAGGCCACCCGGGCGGCGGGGTCGGCGATCTGACGGCGGAAGGCGGTCATGGCCTCATCATACTGTTTGTGGACGGCGGCGGGAGTCATGGGCTGAGACATGGCGGGCACACTCCTTCTCTATGTCTGCCCCGGCCGGGCCGGGGGATTGAAACCAGCTGACCCAATTATACCCCATTTCAGGCCGGGCCGCAAGGGTAAAACACAGCAGGGTTACATAATAAAAGGATTGACGAACGGGCGCAAAACGTGTAAGATAGGAGTAACCGACAAGTTTCGAGTTTTCTCGTCCAAGGAGGAATCCCAATATGCCGTCCAAGCCTTCCCGTGATACCCTGATCCACTGTGCCGCCTGCGGCGAGGACTACAGTGCCACCTACCGGCGCTGCCCGTTCTGCGGGGAGCGCAACGATCCCCGGCGCGCCCCTGCCCGCGATGAAGCCCCGCCTCCCGCTCCCCCCCGGGGCAGGGACGAGGAGGAGCTGGACGACGGCTATGTCTTTAACGGCCAGGACGCCTTTGACGACGAGCCGGAGGAGGAATACTACGCCCCGCGGTCCAAGGGCGGCAAGCGGCTGGCTCCCAAGCAGGGCGGCGGCTTCGATCTGCCCCCTGTCAACTGGCCCAGGCTGATCACGTTTTTGTGTTCGCTGGTCATTATTGTGGCGGCGCTGGTCATCGTGTTCACCTTTATCTATCCTCAGCTCCACGCGACCAATGAGCCCAAGCCGGACGCGTCCCAGTCCCAGCCCCCCGTCAGCCAGGAGCCCGTCGTGCCCACCCAGGGCGTGAGCCAGCCCACCGCCCCGGTGGACCCCGTCCAGCCCACTGTGCAGCCGGACCCCGTCGCGCCTACCTTGTCCGGCATTGTGCTGAAGAACGCCGACGGCAGGCAGGTCACCGACATCACCCTGCACGTGGGCAGCAGCGCCCAGCTCACCGCCGAGTTCACCCCTTCGGACTGGACCGGCCAGGTGACCTGGACCTCCACCAACCCGGAGTGGATTACCGTGAGCGACACCGGCTACGTGACCAATGTGAATAACAGCGGCGCGTTCCACAACGTATATATCACCGTGGAGGCCGACGGCGTGTCCGTGCAGTGCATTGTCCGGGCGCTGGCGGGGGACACCCCCGTCCACTCCGCCCCGCCGCCCTCCGATTCCCAGCCGCCGGCCTCCCAGGAGCCCAGCGGGGGCCAGACGTCCGGCTCCGTCACCGTGGGCCGTCCGGGCACCGTGGTCAACGCCGAGGGCGGGCTGCGGGTGCGCTCCGGCCCGGGTACGTCCTATGAGGTCCTGGGCAGCCTGGCCAACGGCAACTCCATCCAGGTCATCGCGGCCGCGGAAGGCGGCTGGTACCAGATCAGCTACAGCGGCGCCGGCGGCGCCACCATGTACGGCTACGTCCTGGGCGACTACATTTCCACCAATTGACAACAGCGGAGCGCCGCCCCGGCGGGCGGCGCTCCCATTTTTGAGGAGGGTTTGCCATGTTGAGCGTGGAGCGCGTCAGCGTCATGAACCTGGAAAACGCCATGCGGGGGGCCCGCAACCCCATGAACAGCTGGGCCAGGTCGGACAGCCGGTACAACGAGCGGGGGGAGTACGTGCTGGGGGAGAACGATCTGGATCTGGCGGCGCGGCTGTGCGCGTCGGGCAGCGACCATCGGAAGTTCATCCGGCAGATCTTCGTGTCCATGGACATCACCGCCCCGCTGTACTGGTGGAAGGAGTTCGACACCTATAAAATCGGAACGGTGGCCAACTCCACCTCCACCATGCACAAGCTCCACGCCCGGCCGCTGGAGCTGGGCGACTTCTCCACCGACCACCTCACCCCCGCCTCCCTGGCGGAGTTCCAGCGGTATATCGCCTATCTGGAAACGGTGCGGCAGCGCTTTGTGTCGGGCGGGGACCGGGCGGACTGGTACGACCTCATCCAGCTGCTCCCCGCCAGCTATAACCAGATGCGCACCGTCACGCTGAATTATGAGGTGCTGGCCAACATCTACTACGCCCGCCGGAACCACAAGCTGGACGAGTGGCACGTGCTGTGCGCCGCCATTCTGGAGCTGCCCTATGCCCGCCGCCTGCTGGGCGCCGTGGGCGGCGAGGGGCTGGAGCCGGAGGGGGCAGGATGAGCATGGAGTACCGTTCCATCGACCTGGAGCGCTGGCCCCGCCGGGAGCATTTTGCCTATTTCAGCGCCATGGCCGACCCTTATGTGGGGGTGACGGCGGAGGTGGATATCACCGAATTCCTGTCCGCCTGCCGGGCGGCGGAGCTGCCCTTTTTCCTCAGCTTCCTCTACTGCGCCGGGCGGGCGGCCAACGCCGTGCCCCAGCTGCGCCAGCGCATCATAGACGGCGCGCCGGTGGAGTTTGCGCGCTGCGACACCTCCCACACGGTGCTGCGGGAGGACGGGACATACAGCTACTGCCGCCTGGACTGTATGCAGCCCTTTGCCCGCTACCTGCCCGCCGCCCTCGCCCTCCAAAAGGAGGCCAGGGAGCGGGGCGGCCTGGACGACGGGGAGGACGCGGTCAGCCTGTTTTTCGTCTCCACCCTCCCCTGGGTGCGCTACACCGCCATCCGCCAGCCGGTGCCTGCCCCCGCGGACAGCAATCCCCGCCTGACCTGGGGGCGCTTTTCGGAGCAGGGGGGCCATGTGTCCATGCCGGTGACGGTGCTGGCCAACCACGCCCTGGTGGACGGGGCCCATATCGGGGCGTTTTTCGGGGCGCTGGAACGGGAAACCGGGGCCCTCGCCGGCTGGGCGCGGCAAAGGCCCCGGAGCTGAGCGGCGGCCGGGCCGCCGGCTTAATGCATATCCCCGCCGTCAGCGGATAAAGTTGGTGGCCTGGCGGGGTTCCTTTTCCGGCAGGCCGAACGCCTCTCTGCCCAGGGCGATGCTCTTCATCAAGAACGTCATGTTCCGGGCCAGGGTGCGCATGGTCTGCATGCCCTCGGCATCCTGAGCCGCCTCCCCGGGGAGCCGCCCATGGACGCTGTTCCAGTACTGGCTGGAGGCCACCGGCATCCCGGAGATGGTGAAGAACTTGTTCAGCTCGTCAAAGGTGGCGGAAAGCCCGCCCCTCCGGGCGGCCACCACGCTGGCCCCCACCTTCATGGTTTTGTCGAAGGGGGTGCTGTAGAACAGCCGGGTGAGCAGCGCCACCAGGGTGGCGTTGGCCGAGGCGTAGTACACCGGGCTGCCCACCACCAGGCCGTCGCAGGCCTCAAATTTGGGGGCCAGCTGGTTCACCGCGTCGTCGTATACGCACCGGCCCAGCTTGGCGCAGCCGCCGCAGGCCACGCACCCCCGGATCTGCTGGCCGCCCACCTGGATCGTTTCAGTTTCCACCCCCTCGGCCTGGAACACCTGCTCCATTTCGTGCAGTGCGGCGGCGGTATTCCCCCCGGACCGGGGGCTTCCGTTGAGCATGAGGACCTTCATAAATATGTACCTCCCTTGAAAGATTGACAGGGCCAGTATACCACATTTGACGGGTTGAGGGGAGAAAAACAGAAAGAAAAAGCCTTTCAAAGAGATCGGAAGGCTTTTTCTTTTTGCATATTTTGGAATTGTTATCCAATTCATCCTGAAAATATGCCAAGAATTATATTGAACTTCATTTGGAACTATGGTATAATGTGCCACGATTTCAGTCTGCCATTCCAGATGAGGCGGATTGGCGAATATTGTCATTTGTGAGGAGTATTTCATGGAATACAGCGGATTTTTACATGAAAAGGAGAACTTAACGCTGTCGGACTGTGTTGGCGTGCGGGAAGGCGGGCGGGAAAATCTGGGAGCGGATCTGCCCGTGGCGGTATATCGCCTTTTGGAATATTCTTTCAGGGAAGAGCTGGCTGAGCGCTTCGGAAAAGAACAGCAGGTGGAAATTTTCCGGGGAGCCGGCTATCGGGCAGGAATTTTCTTTGCCAAATACTACTTAGACCTGACGCTGGGGATGTCTGATTTTATTGCCCAGCTGCAAAAGCAGCTGGAGGAGATGAAGATTGGCGTGCTCCGGGTGGAGGAGACCGAGGAGGACACGGGAAAAATGGTGCTCACCATGTCGGAAGACGCGGACTGCTCCGGCCTTCCTACCCGGGGAGAGACGGTCTGCAATTACGACGAGGGCTTTTTGGCGGGAGTACTCACGGCTTATACGGGAAAGCCATATGGCGCGGTAGAGATAAACTGCTGGGCCACTGGAGACCGGGTGTGCCGTTTTCAGGCAGAAGTACAGCATGAATGAAGGGTTGTGACCATATGGATCAGGAAGTCAACCGAATGGAAGAGCCGGAACAGGGGCCGGAGGAAAGCCAACAAGAGCCGCAGACTCTGGGCATGGAGGAGAGCTGCCAACAGCTGACCCAGTATTTGGAGAGCATTCTTCACGACGCGGGAGAGGCCGGCCTGGACGTGAGCCGGCTTGCTCCGGCCTGCCGTGGGCTGGGGGAGGCGCTGCGTTCCTTCCAGGCGTTGGCGGAGGAGCTGGTGTCTTATTCCACCCAGCTGTCCAAAGGAGACCTGTCTCAGGATTTCCCGGAGAACAGCAGCTGCCTGTACGGCGGCCTGAAAAACCTGCACGCCAACCTCAAGCATCTTACGTGGCAGGCCAAGCAAGTGACCAAGGGGGACTACTCCCAGAAGGTGTTGCATCTGGGCGAGTTCTCGGAGGCGTTTAACACCATGACCCAGCAGCTTAAGGAGCGGGAGGACCAGCTGAAACAGAAAATTCAGCTGGCCCAGCGCCGGGCGGAGATCATTGAGAGCTATACCGACATGCTGGTGGAGCTGCTGGACCAGCGGGACGAATGGCTGCTGGTGGTGGACCGGGAGACCCGGGAGGTTGTCCACTGCAACAAGCGCACCCGGGGCGGCGAGGAGGGCGGTTCGTATTGCGACAGCTGCCAGCACCGCCTGCCCATCCAGCCCAGGCTGCTGGAGTGGGACGCCTCGGAGCGCTACCGCATATGGGAGCAGGAGGAAGAGGAACGCGGTGGCTGCTATCGCATCATCTCCTTCCCCATTGAGTGGAAGGAACGGGCCTCCTGGGTCCATATCGTGATGGATGTTACGGCGGAGAAAATGAAGGCCCGCCACCTCAGCGATCAGATTTACCAGGATACCGACACCGGTATCCGAAACCGTCTTTTTTTGGACGAGTTTATGGGGCAGATACTGCGGGAGCGGCAGGATATCACATTGTGCTATCTGGATCTGGAAGGCGTGTCGGACATCAACACCGCTTACGGGCGGAAGGTGGGAGACGCCTATATCCAGAATTTTGTAGAGATTGTTCGGAAAAACTTCCGCAGCGGGGACACCTTTGCCCGCATTCAGGACGACAAGTTCTGCCTTCTGCTCACCGGCAACGTCAAGCACCTGATCGAACGGAAGATGGACGAGATTCTCGACACATTCCAACGGGACGATGACCGGGTATTCTCCCATGAGTGTAATTTTAAATACAGCATCGTGGAGGTGGAGGGCGAGTCCAATATGCTTACCCTTGACAAGCTGCTGAAAGAGGCGGAGGACATCGTTCAAAAGAAGAAGCGCAGACACCGCAGAAAGCGCAGCTCATTCGAACTTCAGGATTGGTGAGAGAAAGAAGGCGGCGGGGCACAGGTGCCCCGCCGCCTTTTAAGTTGGTGATAAGTACAAACGCTCAGCCCAGCGCTTTCTTCAGCGCAGCCAGCAACGCCTCTCGGGTAAGGGGCTTGAACAGCACCCCCTGCGCGCCGATGCCGTAGAGCTCCTGGAGCATATCATCGTCCCCCAGAGAGGAAATCATGAGAACCTTGGCCTCATCATGCTCGTACATGAGAACCTGGGCCGTCTCCAATCCGTCGATTCCCGGCATGATGATATCCATGGTAACCAAGTCCGGTTGTACCTCATCGTAGCGGGCGATAGCCTCTTCGCCGTTTTCGCAATAGGCGGCCACCTCGTAATCGCTGCCCTCCAGCAGCTTACGGATTTGCAGCTCCATGATCCGGGAGTCGTCCACCACCATGATCCTTTTTTTCATAAAGCCGTCCCCTTCTTTTTTTCATTCCGTTCCGGTCCAGTTCCGGGTGCGCTACATCACAATAATCTCGCCGCACACCATTTTGACCACACACTGCCGCTCCTCGTGCCGCAGGCGGATCATCTCGTCATCTATGGAAATCTCGGTGCCGGCATAGGCTACGCTGCACTCCAGCCGGCCCTCGTCCCGGTCCTCCAGTTCCTCCTGGATGTCCAGAAGGTCCTCCTCAAGCTGCTGAAGCCGCAGCTCTGCGGTGTTCAGCTTTACCCGTACCTTGCTGACCAGGCTGGACTTCACCGGGCTGTCCAGCTGGCACTCCAGCTTCTCCAGCTCCATCTCCAGGTTTTTGAGCTCCCGCTGTACCTGCTCCCGCTCAAAGTTGGTGCAGGGCAGCCCGCCCAGGGCGATGGAGGTCCGGCACTCCGACTTGGAACCCACAGTGGTGGCGCTCACTCTTTTGGCCGCCCAGATCCGCCCGCCCATGATGGTGCCGCGGCCGGAGCGGACCAAAACCTCGCCGTCGCAGTAGATGTTGCCGTTGATGATGGCATCGGTCTGAAGGTTTTCCCGGACATAGATGGTTGCGTTCTCAATGTACTTGGAGAAGATGCACCGCTGAGCCCGGACAGTGGTGGTGCCGTCCCCTAAAATGCCCTTGACCACGGTGAGGTCGCCGCCGGCCTCCACGGTGCTGCCCGCTTCGATGACGCCGCCCACCCAGACGCTGCCCATAGCTCGGACCGTGAAGCCGGTGAGCACGTCGCCCTTAATATTTACATCCCCCAGGAATTTGATGTTGCCGGTGGAAAAATCAACGTCTCCGTCGATATCCAGCACCGGCTTCACCTGGAAGCTGCGGCCGGTGAACTCCACATGGCCGGATACGGAGGCCACCAGCGCGTCCTCATCCTCACTGATCTCAGTGTTGCGCCCTTTGGGAAGGGGGACGGACTTGCCGCTTTTGGCGGGGATATCCTGGCCGAGCACGGTGCAGCCAGGTTCGCCCTCCGTTGGACGGATCAGGCGGCAGATTTCCTGTCCTTCCTTTACGTTGTGGATCAGATTTAGAGCGGTGTAGTCCACCTGGTCAAATTCGTCCACCTGCAGCACCCGTTCCACCACGCGAGGGAAGTAATCCACAATATTGCCGTTTTTTCCGTCAAAAGCAGGTTTGCCCTGGGCGATCAAAAACAGATTGAAATACCGGTTTTCATCGTGGGACAGCCGGTCCACCAGGCGCTGGTTTACGCCGTAGGTGATGTTCTGCTCCTCCATACCCTGAAGAAAGATATTGCGGGACAGTTCCTTTCCCTGTTCGGTGGGGGGGAGGACCAATGCCCAGGCGTACAGCTTGTCGGAGGAGATGAAGAACCAAGGGAAGGCGTCCAGCCCTGTTGGCGTGGTGTCTTCCTCGCTCTCCTCTTCTCCTTTTTTGTCCTTTTTCTTTTTGTTTCCGGCACTTTTAATGGACTTGAGCCGAAAATTGCACACGTTCTTCAGCGCGGCTTCCAACCGTGGCTTCTCTTTTCGAATCAGCTCCTCCGGGAGAACTCCATCCTCGTCCATGCACAGCCAGGGTGCGGGCAGCCAGCCCTTCTCCCTGCGCCGCTGGTTGTAGAGCTGATGCAGGGGATGTTCACCCGCCAATTTGATGATGGACGGGTCCTCCTGGGCGAAAGCCGGGATCTCCGAAGAGGTCTGCTCCTGCTGCTCGACCTGGGGGCGGGGCGGCTCCTCTTCCGGTTTCTGCGGCTGCTGGCCGAACAGAATGGACGCGATCTTTTCCTTGATCGACATGGCATGATGCCTCCCTTCCACATGGTGGTACATAGTACCACTTATTATAACAGGGCGGAGGTTCTTTAGCAAGAAAAAGTTGCGGCAATGGCATGGGAATGGCCGGAAAATTTTAAGGCGCCGCACTGCCAGCCGAAACCGTGGCTGGCAATGACGGCGGACAGCCTTCCCGACATCTCCGGGGGACGAAGAATGAAGCTCCGGGCCGGAGCGCAAAGCAGTTATTGACATATGTCGAAAATACGGTATAATGAAACTGTATTTTGCGCGGGGGAGGGAACGCCTTGTGCCGAGGCCGAAAAAATGCCGGAAAGTGTGCCACTTTCCCGGTACGCTGGAATTTGTCCCGGCCTACGTCCGGCCCCAGGGCCTGCCGGTGGTGCTGACGGTGGACGAGTATGAGGCCGTCCGGCTCATTGACAAGGAGGGCCTCTCCCAGGAGCAGTGCGCCGCGCGGATGGGGGTGGGCCGGACCACCGTGCAGCAGATTTACGCCGCGGCCCGGGAAAAGCTGGCCCGCTTTCTGGTGGACGGACTTCCTCTGCGGGTGGAGGGCGGCGATTTCACCTTGTGCGGCGGCGGAGAGAAAGGCTGTTCCGGCTGCTTCAAGCGGCGCTACTACGAGAAATATGCCAAATCGAAAGGAGAACACATCATGCGCATTGCGGTAACCTATGAAGACGGTCAGATTTTTCAGCACTTTGGACACACCCGGCAGTTTAAGGTGTACGATGCGGAGGAGGGGAAGATTACCTCGTCTCAGATTGTGGATGCCGGCGGCAGCGGCCACGGGGCTTTGGCAGGGGTGCTGAGCGCCCTGGGCGCCGACGTCCTGATCTGCGGAGGAATCGGCGGCGGCGCGCAGGCGGCGCTGGAAGCGGCCGGGATCCGGCTGTATGGCGGCGTGTCCGGCGGGGCGGACGAGGCGGCCGCCGCCCTGCTGTCCGGCGCGCTGCGGTACGATCCCCAGGCCGGGTGCAGCCACCACGGGGAGCACGGCCACGGTGAGGGGTGCGGCAGCCATGGCTGCGGCGGGGAACACCACCAGGGCGGCGAGTGCGGCCATGGCTGCGGCGGAGAGCGCCGCTGACCGCCGTTTAACGGTAAGACCTGCGCAGGACAAAAGAAAGCCATCGGTCAAGGCTCCCAGGCGCGTTTGCGCCTGGGAGCCTTGACATAATGCCTTTTTGCCTATTCAGGCGGAGACGGCTTCAGCCCAGCAGGGCGTCCAGCGCCTCGGGCTGCGCGGCCCGGGCGGGCAGCACGGTGAGCGGCTCCAGCAGGGACTGTCCCGGCAGGTCTGTCTCCATGTCGTCCAGAGCGGACCAGCTCCCCGCGTCCAGCGCGGCCAGCGCGGGATAATCCGCCCAGCGGGCGGGGGCGGTTCCGTCCACCTTGTCGGCGTACCGCGCCAGAAAACCGCCGGGGTCCTCCACCAGGAACAGGGCGCTGTCCCCCATGGCCAGGTCGGTGAGCAGCAGGGTGGCCCCGGCGGTCTGGAGGTCGGCGTCGCCGGGGGCGCCGTCAAACACCACGGTATAGTCGTTCACCTGGACAAGGGCCGCGCCGTCCCCGTTCAGGTCGCCCACCAGCCCGGCCAGGGAGCGCTCCAGCGCCCCGCGCACACCGTCGGGCAGGGGCTGGGCGTGGACCACGGCGATCTGGAGGTCGGGCTCCCGGGCGTCCAGCAGCAGCCGTCCGCCCCACAGCAGAAGCCCGGCGCACGCCGTCAGGATGACAACCGCCGGCCAGCGCCGCCGCCACCAGATTTCCCCCCGCTGGGCTGGGGTCAGCCCGTCGCCGGCGGGGGCGGGATCAGGCCCCTGGACGTCCCAGCCGGACAGGTCGAAGACGGCCTCCAGCCCGGGCAGGACCAGCTGGGCGGTGAGCAGCGCGGCGGGCCAGAAACCGGCCGCCAGGGCGAGGGGGACGCTCACCGGGAAGAGCGCCGCCCCCAGCGCGAACCAGGCCAGCCCGGCCAGCGCGGCGGCGCAGATACGCCACGGCGCGGCCAGGATCAGCGCGGCCAGGTGCCGGGGTGCGGGCCGCCCTCCCTCCCCGGCGCACAGGGCGGGGAAGAGCACCGCCGCCGCCAGGGACAGCAGAAGAAAATCGGCGCACAGCACCGCCCACACCGGCAGTGGGGGACGGCCCCCGCCGCCCAGCAGCTGGGCGAGAAGGGCCCCGACCTGCAAAAATCCCCCGGCCAAAAGGCCCAGGACAGCCCCGGCCAGCGCGGCAGGGACGGGGGCCTTCCGGACGGCCTGCCGCCAGCGGGCAAACCACCCCCGAGTCCCGCATCGGAACGCCTGGAGGGCCAGGGAGAGCATGGGAGCCCAGAACACCCCCGCCAGCGCCCCCCCGGCCGCCCCGGCCAGCAGGGTGATCCACAGGCTTTCGTACATCAGACCCAGGCTCACCCCAAGGGCCAGGGGAAGAAAGCCGGCGAAGGTGAGCGCGTTGCCCCCCAGAAGTCCGCCCAGGTTGTCCCAGAGGGTTTGGAGCCAGAGGCCGGGGCCTGAGCGGGGCGGGGGATTCCGCCCGCCGTCCATAAAACGGTTTAGTCCGAATAAGTCCATGTCAGCCGCCTTTCACACGCTGCATATATTCCCGGGGACTGATCCCCTCCACCTTTTTGAACACCTTGCTGAAATAAAACGCGCTGTCGAAGCCCACCCGCTCACTGATCTCGTAGATCTTCAGGTCGGTGGAGGCCATCAGGTCCTTGGCCGCGTTAACCCGGGTGGCGGTGACGAACTCCACGAAGCCGCTCTCCCCCCACTGGGCAAAAAGCTGGCTGAGGTAGTTGGGGCTGAAATTGAAGGCGGACGCCACCTCGTTCAGGCTCAGCCGCCTGCCCAGGTTTTGGCGGATGTACTCCTGCACCTGCACCACCTGCTGGGCGTGGTAGTCCAGGGACTGGGGGCGGCAGAACACGATGGGGGTTTTGGCGCTGAGCAGGGACAGGGTGGAGAAGGCGGCCCGGTGGCTTTCGCACACCTCCAGGATGTCCTCCACCGTCCGGCCCACCGCCCACCACACCGGGGTGCCGAAGTAGCCCTGGAGCACCTCCCCCGCCTTTTCCAGCACGGCGGAAACGCGCTGCTCCCACCCGTCCAGCTCGGCCAGCGGGAAGAGGACGGAGAAGTGGCGCAGGTCCATCCCCGTCACCGTGCAGGGCATGTATTTGGGCAGGGTGCTGGCCGCCATGTTGGTGATGCCGGCGCTGAGGGTGGCCAGCCGCTTGGTGTCCAGGGTGCGGTTTTGCAGGACTCCCAGCGCCACTACGTAGTGGGGGGAATCGAAGCGCAGCCCGAAGTCGCCGCACAGGCGGCGGAATTCCTCCTGGTCGTCGAACAGCCCGCCGTAGAGCTGGAGGAAGAACCGCTCCCGGTACTGGCTCAGGCCGCTGGCGGGGGACAGGGCGGCGCTGCCCGGCGCCCGCAGGGCCCGCTCCCGCTGGATGCGGTGCTCCGCCCGGCGCAGGGCGTTCTCCAGGTTCTGGGGGGTGAGGTCCAGCTTGACCAGGTACTCCAGCACCCCCAGGTTGATGGACTGCTTCACGTAGTCAAATTCCTCATAGCTGGTGAGCATGATGAACACGGGCAGGCCCAGGTCCAGCTCCTGGCACTTTTTCGCCAGGGCCAGCCCGCCCATCACCGGCATTTTGATGTCGCACAGCACCAGGTCGGGGCGCAGCTCCCGCACCTGTTCCAGCGCCTCCTTCCCGTTGCGGGCCGTCCCGGCGATCTCCCAGCCCAGCTTGTTCCAGTCCAGCATCCCCTGCAGTCCGATGAGGACCAGGGGCTCGTCATCCACCAGCAGTACCTTGAACATATCCTCATCCCCAAACCAATTTTGATATTCCACAAATGAAAAGCCGGCTTTTCATTTCCGCTCCGCAAAAGGCGGAGCGGAAATGCGCTCATTCAGCCCTGGGGCCGCTCCGGCAGGCGCAGGGTGACGGCGGTGCCCTGTCCGGGCACGCTGCGCACATCCAGGCCGTAGTCCGGCCCGAAGCTGAGCTGGAGCAGCCGGTGGACGCTCCACAGCCCCACGTGGCGGAAGGGGCCGTCCTCGCCGCGGTCCCGACCGGGACCGGCCAGCAGCCGCCGGATCTGCTCCTCCTCCATACCCACGCCGTCGTCCGCCATGGAGATCAGCAGGTCGCCCGACGGCTGGTCCCGGTCTATGGTGACCCACAGCTTGCCCACGCCGCCCTTGGGCTCAATGCCGTGGAAAATGGCGTTTTCCGCCAGGGGCTGGAGGGTGAAGCGGGGAATCAAATAATTGCGGTACGACTCGTCCAGGGCCGGGGTCTCCAGGGAAATGGTTCCCCCATAGCGGTAGCGCTGTATGGTAAAATAGTCCTCCAGCAGGGCGAACTCCTCCTCCAGGGGGACCAGCTTCTGGGTCCCCTTGGACACGCTTTTGAGCAGGCGGGAGAGGGCGGTGACCATCTCGGCCACGCCGGGGGCGTGCTGGATGGTGGCCATCCACTTGATGCTGTTCAGGGTGTTGTAGATAAAGTGGGGGCTGATCTGGCTTTGCAGCATCTGGTACTCCAGGGCCAGGCGCTGCTGCTCGTCCTCAATGCGCTTTTCCATCAGGGAGGACACGCCCCGGGACAGCTCGTTGATGCCCCGGCCCACGTCGCCCAGCTCGTGGTTCCACTCAATGGCGGGGTCCACGGAAAAGTCGCCCCGGCCCACCTTCCCCATCTGCCGCTGCAGGGCCACGATGGGGGCGGCCACCGTCCGGTGGAGCAGCGCCGACATGCCCAGGCCCATGACCAGCACCAGCGCCAGGCTCACCAGCGCGGGCCCGCCCAGCAGGGAGAGGGGGTGGGCCATGCGGTCATTGGGGATGACCTCCGCCAGGTAGAGCTGGTGGAGGCCCAGCGGGCAGGCCACAATGCTGCAGTCCACGCCGTCCAGCCGGGCGGAGTAGAGCAGGGTGTCCCGGCCAAGGGTGTCCTCCACGCCGGTCTCGGGGTCGGGGAGCCGGTCCGCGCCGCCCAGGCACACCAGCTGGTCGCCCTCCACCCGGTAGAGCTGCCCGCCCATGATCCAGCAAAGCCATGCCCCCTCCTCCAGGGTGAAGCCCCGCAGCGCGTCGGTGACCAGGGTGGGGGAGACGGACAGGTATACCCAGGCGGTGTGGCTGCGGTCGCTGCTGTACATGATGCTGGAGACGGGGATGCCCGCCAGGGTGATGCCCGGCTGGAGCAGGGGGTCGGGCATGATCTGCTCCCACTGGCTCACCGGGCTCTCCCCGGCCACGCCGGGCAGCCGGCCGATATTATCCCGGTCCAGCAGCACCGACTGGCTGGCTGCCGTGCCCAGCATGATGAGCCGGGCGTTGCTGCCGTAGATGAGGAAGCGCTGGATGTAGGGGGCGGTGTGCATGGAGCTGAACTTGTTGGAGATGATGGGGTAGACGGTGTTGGTCAGGGTGCCGTTGGAGATGCTGGACAGCATGGCGGTGCGCACGGTGGAGTCCACCCGGCACCAGCGGGACAGGTCGTCCACCTCCCGGATGTTCCGGCGGAGGATGGCGGCGGAGGTCTGAAGGGTGTACTCCGCCGACTGAATGACGGAACGGCGCAGCTGGGCGGAGAGGGACAGGGTGCTGGTGATGAGGATGATTCCCGCCGTGAGCAGGGTGAACAGGACGGCCAGGGCCAGCACCCGGGCCTGTATGCCGAACCGGACAGCGGGGGTTTTGTGCGTATGCGCCATATCTCCGCCTCCTTATTGGGAATAAATCTATCATATCACCAAAAGAATCGGCGTGTCAAATAACTGCCGCAAGGAATCTGTACAACCTGCACAAATCATTTCCGAGAAAAATGACATGTTTTTTGAAAAATTACATCTTTTCCAAAAAACACCGGAAAACTTAGAGAGATTTTACAGGCTGAGCGTCAAATTCTCCATTCAGAACTGCTAAAAAACCCGCTACAATCATAATATCCGGTGGGCGATTCCACCAAAAGCCAGGTGGCCGCCCGCCGCGTCGGGACCGATCATCAAAATTTGAGGAGGAAGAAACATGAAAAACATCCGCAAGATTCTCTGTGCCGTGCTGGCCATGGCCATGCTCTTCACTCTGGCCGCCTGCGGCAGCGGCGACCAGGCCGGCGGCAACAGCCAGCCTCCCGCCGGAAACAGCCAGCCCGCCGACAACAAGGGCGGCGATAACCAGGGCGGCGACAGCAAGGGCGGCGAGACCGTCACCCTGAACTGGGCCATCTGGGACAAGGACTCCACCGCGTACTGGACCGCCCTGGCCGACGAGTACATGAAGACCCACGAGAACGTGAAGATCGAGATGACCGACCTGGGCTCCAACGACTACATGACCCAGCTGGCCACCCAGCTGTCCGGCGGCAACGGCGAGCTGGACGTGCTGTCCATCAAGGACATTCCCGGCTACGCCAACCTTATCAACCTGGAGATGCTGGAGCCCTTGAACGACGTGCTCACCACCCCCAAGGAGAGCTTCAACGGCGTGCTGGAGCAGCTCACCGACGAGGGCGGCAACTTCTACGGCATCCCCTTCCGCTCCGACTTCTGGGTCGTGTTCTACAACAAGGACCTGTTTGACGCCGCCGGCGTGGCCTACCCCACCAACGACATGACCCTGGACGACTACGACGCCCTGATGCGCCAGATGACCTCCGGCTCCGGCGCGGAGAAGGTCTACGGCGGCCACTACCACACCTGGCGCTCCGCCGTGTCCCTGTTCGGCATTCTGGACGGCAAGCAGACCATCGTGGACGGCACCTATGACTTCCTCAAGCCCATCTACGAGCGGGTGCTGCAGCAGCAGGCCGACGGCGTGGTGATGGACTACGGCGAGCTCAAGACCGCCAACCTGCACTACTCCGCCGCCTTCCAGAACGGCACCGCCGCCATGGTCAACATGGGCAGCTGGTTCCTGGCCACCATGCAGCAGTACAACGCCAACGCCGCCGGCGAGGGCTATGAGCCGGTCAACTTCGGCATGGTGAAGTATCCCCATCCCGACGGGTCCCCTGCGGGCAGCACGCTGGGCACCGTGACCTCCCTGGGCGTGAATAAGAACTCCGCGAACAAGGAAGCCGCCTTCGACTTTGTCAACTGGTGCGCCAGCGCCGAGGGCGCCGCCGTCGTGGCCTCCACCGGCACCTTCCCCGCCGTCAGCACCAGCGAGACCCTGGACATCATCGCCGCCACCGAGGGCTTCCCCACCGACGCCCAGTCCAAGGAGGCGCTGACCACCGCCGCCGTCTACCTGGAGATGCCCCTGAGCAACAAGGCCTCCGAGATCGAGACCGTCCTCAACACCGAGCATGACGCCATCATGACCGGCGCCGAGACCGTGGACGAGGGCATTGCCAACATGAACGAGCAGGTGCAGGCCATCCTGAACGGCTGAACCTGACCACAAACAGCGGGAAAACCCGGAGCGCGGCGGGGACGGCCTTCTGCCCATCCCCGCCGCCCCCGTTTTTCAGCCATCCGCGAGAAAGGAGAGACCGCTATGTCCACAAAGCCCGCCGAAGTCAAGACGGCGCAGAACCCAAACACCAAAAAGCGCGGCCTCAGCCGCGACGTCCGCAACAACCTCACCGCGTACTCCTTCATCGCACCCAACTTTATCGGCTTTTGCGTGTTCACCCTGATCCCCATGGTGTTCGCCATCGGCCTGTCCTTCTGCAATTGGGACGGGCAGCATGCCATTGAGTTTGTGGGCCTGAAAAACTTCCTGGATCTGGCGGGGGATAAGACGTTCAAGACCGCCTTTGTCAACACCATCGTCTACTGCGTGGGCACCGTGCCGCTGACCCTGGTGTGCTCCCTGGGCCTGGCCCTGCTGCTCAACCAGAACGTGAAGCTGCGCAACTTCTTCCGCACCGTCTCCTTCTTCCCCTACGTGGCCTCCTTGGTGGCGGTGGCGGCGGTGTGGAACATGATCTTCAGCCCCAGCATGGGCCCGGTGAATATGCTGCTGTCCTCCCTGGGGGTGGAAAACCTGCCCCGCTGGGCCGCCGGCAAGGACACGGCCATGATCACCGTCATCCTGTTCAGCGTGTGGAAGAACATGGGCTACTACATGGTCATCTACCTGGCCGGGCTCCAGGGCACCAATCCCTCCCTGGTGGAGGCCGCCGAGCTGGACGGGGCCAACAAGTGGCACGTGTTCTGGCACGTCACCCTGCCCCAGCTGCGCCCCACCACCTTCTTCGTCACCATTACGCTGACCATCGCCTCCTTCAAGGTGTATGATCAGATGTACATGATCACCCAGGGAGGCCCCGGCGATGCCACCATCACCCTGGTGTACGACATCTACAACATCGCCTTTGTGAACACCCCCAAGTACGGCTACGCCAGCGCGGTGGCCATGGTGCTGTTCGCCCTGGTGCTGGCCATCACCCTGTTCCAGTTCCGCAATTCGTCCAATAACGACTGAGGGGGAGGGGAGAGATATGAAAATCAGTTCTCAGAAGAGAAGCAACGCCGTCAGCCGGGTGGCTATCTACGTTGTATTGATCCTTATCACGGCGCTGATGCTCATCCCCTTTCTGTGGATGCTGTCCGCCTCGCTGAAGATGAACAAGGACGTGTTCTCCTTCCCCATCAAGTGGATTCCGGAGAACCCCCGCTGGAAAAACTATATCGACATCTGGACCAAGATCCCGCTGCTCACCTTTGTGAAGAACAGCACGAAGCTGACCATCATTGTCACCCTGCTCCAGCTGTTCACCTCCAGCTTTGCCGCCTACGCCTTTGCCAAAATGAATTTCCGGGGCAAGAACCTGCTCTTCCTGGGGTATATCGCCACCATCGCCGTGCCCTGGCAGGCGTACATGGTGCCCCAGTTTATGATGATGCGGGCCTGGCACCTGAACAACACCCATCTGGCCATCATCTGCCTCCAGGCGTTCTCCGCCTTCGGCGTGTTTTTGATGAAGCAGTTCTATGAAGGGGTGCCCTCCGAGCTGTGCGAGGCCGCCCGGATCGACGGGCTGACGGAGTACGGCATCTGGTTCCGGGTGATGCTGCCGCTGTCCAAGCCGGCGCTGTCCACCCTGACTATCTTCACCTTCGTCAGCACGTGGAACGACTTTTTGGGCCCGCTGATCTATCTGACCCGGGACGAGGTGAAAACCATCCAGATCGGCCTGCGCATGTTCATCAGCCAATATTCCGCCGAGTACGGCCTTATCATGGCCGCGTCGGTCATCGCCCTGATTCCCGTGCTCATCATTTTCCTGGCCCTGCAGAAATATTTTGTGCAGGGGGTTGCGGCCACCGGCATCAAGGGTTAAACTCATATTTGCCAGAGGGGCAGGGCAGGGGCCCTGCCCCTTTATTTGGGCCCGCCGCCTTGAAGGACCGCTGTTGAAGGTTCGGTCAGAGGGCCCCAAAAAACATAAACGGAGCGGATATTTATGGAGCGGTATCATTATTCAGCCCAGGATTTTTCCACCAAGGAGGGGGCGCAGGCCGCCCTGCTGCGGCTGCTGGAGCCCCTCAAGCCCTTTTACAGCCCCGGCGGGGCGCGGGTGGAGCTGGGTGTCACCAGCGCCCATTACGAGAACGGCTCCATCCCCATGGAGGCGTTTGCCCGGCCGCTGTGGGGGCTGGTGCCTTTCTGGGCAGGGGGAGGCAGGGAGCCGGACTTCGAGGCGCTGTACCGCCGGGGCTTTGAGAACGGCCCCGACCCGGACCATCCGGAGTACTGGCAAACCTGCCGGGACTACGACCAGAAATTCTGCGAGATGGCGGCGGTGTCCTATGCCGTTCTGCTCACTCCGGACAAGGTGTGGGAGCCGCTCAGCGGCAGGGGGAAGGACAACCTGGCGGAGTGGATGTGGGAGATCAACCGCCATGAGTGCGTGGCCAGCAACTGGCAGTGGTTCGCAATACTCACCAACCTGGCGCTGAAATCGGTGGGGCGGCCCTACAGTCAGGAGCGGCTGAGCTTTGGCCTGGGCCTGATTGAGGACTACTATGACGACGGCGGCTGGTACCACGACGGGGCCGGAGGGGAGAAGGACTACTACAATCCCTTCGTCATGGTCAGCTACGGCCTGCTGTACGCCATGTTTATGGAGAAGGAGGAGCCTGAGCGCTGCGCCCGATTCCGGGAGCGGGCCCGGGCCTTTGCCCGGGACTACCTGTACTGGTTCGCCCCGGACGGCGCGTCCATCGCCTACGGCCGGTCGCTGACCTACCGCTTCGCCCAGGGGGCGTTCTGGTCGGTGGCCCTGCTGGCGGGGGAGGAGGTGCTGCCCCTGCCGGTGATGAAGGGGCTGATCGCCCGGCACCTGGCCTGGTGGCTGAACCAGCCTATCTGCGACAACGCCGGGGTGCTCACCATCGGCTACGCCTACCCCAATTTGCAGATGTCGGAGACCTACAACGCCCCCGGCTCCCCCTATTGGGCGCTGAAATCCTTCGCGTTCCTGGCCCTGCCCGACAGCCACCCCTTCTGGGCGGTGGAGTGCGCCCCCCTGCCCGGGATGGAGCCCTGCAGATATCTGCCCCACGCCAATATGCTGGTCCAGCACGACGGGAGGCAGGCGGTGGCCCTGGTGCCGGGGCGGCTGGAGATGGAACCCTACGCCCACACGGCGGAGAAGTACAGCAAATTCGCCTATTCCAGCCGGTTTGGGTTCAGCATCGCCCGGGCCAATTACGAGCTGGCCCAGATGGCCCCGGACAGCTCGCTGTGCTTCCGGGTGGGGCGGTACTGCTACCAGCGGGACGTGGCCCAGCCGGGCTGTTCCATCGGCCCGGACGGCATCGAAACCCGCTGGTCTCCCATGGACGGCATCCAGGTTGCCACCAGGATCGAGCCCATCCCCACCGGCCATATCCGCACCCACGTGATTGACAGCGCGTTTGACTGTGAGGCCTATGACTGCGGCTTTGCCGTCAACGCCGACGACAGGCGCTCTCCCGCCCGCGGGGCGGAGGGGCCCCGGGCCCGGGCGGACTGCGGGGAGGACTTTTGCGCCGTGGCCTCGCTGGAGGGGGACGGGCGGGGCGAGGTGCTCCTCCCCGACCCCAACACCAGCCTGATCTATCCCAAGACCGCCATCCCCATGGCGGTATACCGCGTCCATAAAGGGGTGCAGACCATCCGCACCCAGGTGGACTATCTGGCGTAAGGAGTGGTTACCATGCCTGTCTTTGAGATCCGGGACCGTTTTTACCTGGACGGCGCGCCGTTTCAAATCATTTCCGGCTCCATCCACTACTTCCGGGTTCCCCCGGAGTACTGGGACGACCGGCTGAAAAAGCTGAAGGCCATGGGCTGCAATACGGTGGAGACCTATGTGCCCTGGAACCTCCACGAGCCCAGGCGGGGGGAGTTTTGCTTTGACGGGGGGCTGGACGTGGGGGCATTTCTGCGCCTGGCCCAGGCCAACGGGCTGTATGCCATTGTCCGGCCCTCCCCCTATATCTGCGCCGAGTGGGAGTTCGGCGGCCTGCCCGCCTGGCTGCTGGAGGGAGAGGACGTCCCGCTGCGCACCCATGAGGGGCCGTTTTTGGAGCTTGTGGCAAGCTATTACCGGGCGCTGTTCCCCCGCCTGGTCCCGTTTCAGATAGACCGGGGCGGGCCGGTGCTGCTCATGCAGGTGGAGAACGAGTTCGGTGCGTGGGGGGTGGACGACCCGGAGTACCTGGCCGCGCTGGCGGGGCTGATGCGGGACAACGGGGCCACGGTGCCCTTTATCACCTCGGACAATCTGGAAGACCAGAGCCTGTCCCGGGGGAGCTGCCCCGGGGCGCTGGCCACCATCAATTTCGGCTCCGGCGCGGCGGAGAAGCTGGAGGTGCTGCGCCCCTGCGCCAAGGGCGGCCCGCTGATGGTCACCGAGTTTTGGGTGGGCTGGTTTGACGCCTGGGGGGACGGGGAGCACCACCGCACCGGGCCGGAGGGCGTTGTGCGGGACCTGGAGCAGATTTTGGACCGGGGCAGCGTGAATTTCTACATGTTCCACGGCGGCACCAGCTTCGGGTGGATGAACGGGGCCAACGACTATGAAAGGCTCACCCCCGACGTGACCTCCTACGACTACGACGCGCCTTTGTCGGAGGACGGGCGGCCCACGGAGAAATATTTTGCCATCCAGAGTCTGCTGGAGCAGCGAAGCCCCGGCAGCACCGGGCCGCTGCCCGCGCCCCTGCCCCGGCGGGCCTACGGGGAGCTGCGCTGCCGGGGGCGGGCGGACCTGTTCTCCTCGCTGGGGCGGCTGGGCCGGGCCGTGGAGCGGGAGGAACCCTGCTCCATGGAACGGCTGGGGCAGGGCTATGGATATATCCTGTACCGCGCCCATATTCCGGCCGGACGGCCCGGCGGCGCCCTCTCCTTCACCCGCGCCGCCGACCGGGTGCAGGGGTTCTGGAACGGGCGGCCCGCGTTCACCCGGTTTGACCGGGAGCTGGCCTCCCCCGTTCCGCTGGAGCTGGACGGGCAGGGGGGCGTGCTGGACCTGCTGGCGGAAAATCTGGGCCGGGTGAATTACGGGCGGAAAATGGGCGGCCAGCGCAAGGGCATCGACGGCCCCGTGCTGCTGGACGGGGAGGAGCTGCGGGGCTGGGAGTGCCTGCCCCTGCCGCTGGACGATTTGAGCGGGCTGGACTTTTCCCGGCAGGGGCCCGCCGCCGCCCCGGCCTTCTACCGCTTTGCGCTGGAGGCGGACCGCCCCGCCGATACCTTCCTGGACCTCGCCGGCTGGGGGAAGGGGATGGTTTTTGTCAACGGAAGGGCGCTGGGGCGCTTCTGGGACAAGGGGCCCCAGCGGCGGCTCTATCTCCCCGCGCCCTGGCTGCGGGAGGGGGAGAACGAGATCATCCTCTTTGAGATGGAGGGACGGGCAGGGGGGGCCATCGCCCTCTTGGACGGGCCGGACCTGGGGCCGGAGAAATGAGCGGCCCGGTTTGGCTGACCCTCCCGGCGTGGGCGGGGCGCGTCCCCCGGGAGCCTTATCGGGCGGAGGGAGACCCCAGCCCGGAGCCCGCCGCGCCCCAAAACGTCCATGTGCTGGCGCGGGGCAGGGCGGAGCTGCCGCCGGGGGCGTATACCCTGCGGCTCAGCGCCGACGACTATTACCACGCGTGGCTGGACGGGGAGTGGCTGGGCCAGGGCCCCGCTCCCGCCCGCCCCGGCCGTTCCTGGTATCAGGAGTACCCTGTAGAGGGTGGGAGGGCGGTGACGGTGGCCGTCCACCTCTACTACCAGGGGCTGGTCAACCGGGTGTGGAACAGCGGAGACGGGCGGCTGGCCCTCTGGGCGGAAATCGTCCGGGCGGATGGCATGTCCATACGGTGGGACGGGGACTGGCGGTGCCAGGTCTGCGCCGCCTATTCCGGGGAAGTCACCGGCTATGACACCCAGTTCCTGGAGGACTTTGACAGCCGCCTCTGGCCCGAGGGCTGGGAGAGGCCGGGCTTCGACGACGGCGGCTGGGAGCGCATGGTCCCGGCCAGGTGGGCGGACTACAGGCTGTCCCCCCAGCCCACCGCCAATTTGTGGCGGGGCAGGGTGGAGGCCGCGTGCCGCCGCCCTGTCCCCGGCGGGGTGCTGCTGGACTTTGGGCGCGAGCGGGTGGGGACGCTCCACGCCGCCGCCTTTGGCAGGGCGGGGGACCGCCTCACCCTGCGCTTTGGGGAGGAGCTGGACGCCGCCGGCCGGGTGCGGTTTGAGATGCGCTGCAGCTGCCGCTATGAGGAGACCTGGACGCTGGGGCCGGGGGAGAGCGTCCTCCACCCCTTTGACTACAAGGCGTTCCGATATGTGGAGGTGCTGGGGCTGGACCGGCCCGGCGTGGAGCTGGCGGAGTGCTGGGTGTGGGAGCGGCACTATCCCATGGACGAGGGGCTGTGCACCCTGGCCTGTCCCCAGGACGGGCTGGAGGACATTTTCACCATCTGTAAAAACGCCGTGCGCTGCGGCTGCCAGGAGGGCTACCTGGACTGCCCCAGCCGGGAGAAGGGGCAGTATCTTGGGGACGCGGTGGTCACCGCCCGCTCCCAGGTGTGGCTGACGGGGAAAACGGACCTTTTGCGCAAATGCGTGGGGGACTTTATGGCCTCGGCGGAGGCGGCGCCCGCCCTGCTGGCGGTGGCGCCGGGGGCGCTGCGGCAGGAGATTGCCGACTTTTCCCTGCTGTTCCCCGCCCTGCCCCTGACGGACTATCAGTTTACCGGGGACCGGGACTTTCTGCGGGCGTGCTACCCCGCCGTCTGTGGGATTGCGGAGGTGTTCGCTCAATACCGGCGGCCAGACGGGCTGCTGGAAAATGCGGCCCACGGCTGGAACCTGGTGGACTGGCCGGAAAACCTCCGGGACGGATATGACTTTCCCCTCACCCGCCCGGTGGTGGGGGAGGGGTGCCACAACGTCATCAACGCGCTGTGGTACGGGTTCCTGCGGATGAAGGAGCGGATGGAGCGGATTCTTTCCCTGCCCGGGACGGGGGCGTCCCGGCGGGTGGGGGAGGCGTTCGTAAGGGCTTTCTGGCGGCGGGAGCAGGGCCTGTTCGCCGACAGTGAGCAAAGCGCCCACTGCTCCCTCCACGCCAACCTGTACCCCGCCTGCTTCGGCCTGACGCCGCCGGGCGGGGCGGACGCCTATGAGCGGCTGCTGCTGACGCCGGGCCGGGTGTGCGGGGTGCTGCCCATGTACTTTGCCCTGCGGGGCCTGGGGCGGCTGGGGAAATACGATGCGCTGTACCGGCTGATCACCCGGGAGGACCAATACGGCTGGCGCAATATGCTGGCCGAAGATGCCACAGCCTGCTTTGAGGTCTGGGGCAAGGACCAGAAGTGGAACACCAGCCTGTGCCACCCCTGGGCCAGCGGGGCCATCCCCCTCGTCATTGAGGAGCTGGCGGGGCTGAGACCCGACCCGGAGGCGGCGGAGGGCTTCCGCTTTGCGCCCCATCTGCCGGAGAAATTGGGCGGGTTTATCCTGCGGGCGCCTTTCCGTGGGCGGCTCCTGCGGGTGGAAAAGGCCGGCTCCGCCGGCGCCCCGCGCCTTTCCCTCTGTGACCTGTAGGGATGTGCGCTGCGCGCCCGCACAATGACCGGGCGTGCCCGCGCTTTACGGCGCACGATGTGCGCCCCGCGGCCCGGACGTCGAACCATAAAAAGGGAGGAATATTCACCATGCTCTATCCAAAGATGAACGAGGCCAGGATGCTCTTTGACCTGGGCGGCGTATGGGACTTCCAGACCGCCGGGGCGGACGGCTGGCCGGAGGAGTGGGCCCGGGGTCCCCTGCCCGAGCCTATGACCATGGCGGTGCCCGCCTCTTACAACGACCAGAAGGACGACGTGAACCTGCGCGCCCACTACGGCTGGGCGGTGTACCAGCGCGCCTTCACCGTGCCCGGAGCGGCGGCAGGGCAGCGGCTGTGGCTACGCTTCGGCGCGGTGACCCACGCCGCCCAGGTGTGGCTGGACGGGGTTAAGCTGGGGGAACACAAGGGAGGCTTTCTGCCCTTTGAGTTTGAGATTACAGACCACGCGGCGGCGGGGGAGCACCGGCTCACCGTGGCGGTGGACAACCGGGTGGACTTTTCCACCCTCCCCGTGGGCAATGAGGGGGGCGTGGCCTTCTTCGGCTCGGACAACCCCGGCATCCCCTCCATCGAGCTGGCCAAGACCCGGTGCAGGCCCCAGAACCGGCCCAACTTCGACTTTTTCAACTACGCGGGTGTCACCCGGCCCGTGACGCTGTACACCACCCCCCGGGACTATATCCAGGATATCACCATCGTCACCGGCTTCACCGGGACGGACGGCCTTGTGACCTACAGCGTCATGGCGGCGGGCAAGGGCGCGGTGGACGTCTCCGTCCTGGACGAATCCGGCGCGGCTGTGGCCCGGGGAGAGGGGGACCATGGCCAGATTGTCATACCCGGCGTGAAGCTGTGGCAGCCCGGTGCGGCGTATCTCTACCGGCTGCGGGTTGCCATGGGGGAGGACGTGTACGAGCAGAGCTTCGGCGTGCGCACCGTGAAGGTGGAGGGGGACAAATTCCTCATCAACGGCAGGCCCTTCTACTTCAAGGGCTTCGGCAAGCACGAGGACTCCTTCTTCCGCGGGCGGGGGCTGGACCAGTGCCTCAACGTCAAGGATGTGTCCCTGATGCGCTGGCTGGGGGCCAACTCCTTCCGCACCAGCCACTACCCCTATGCCGAGGAGATGTACGACCTGTGCGACCGGGAGGGCATTGTGGTCATCGACGAGGCCCCCGCCGTGGGCATCAACGCCGGCGGGGCCCAGAACCCCTATGAGGTCATGCGCGTCAGGGAGCACCATGAGGACGTGATCCGGGACATGATCCGGCGGGACAAGAACCACCCCTGTGTGGTGATGTGGTCCATCGCCAACGAGCCGGACACCGAACACTTCCCCCAGGCCGCCTACGACTACTTCTACCCGCTCTACGAGCTGGCCCACGCCTGCGACCCCCAGGGGCGGCCCGTCACCCTGGTGTGCTGCCAGAACGACTACACCAAAGACCTCATCACCCGGGCCATGGACGTGTGCTGCGTCAACCGCTACTACGGCTGGTATAACCTGAGCGGCGATTTGGACGCGGCCTGCGACGCCTGGAACACCGAGCTGGACTTCTGGGAAGGGATTGGCAAGCCGGTAATGGTCACGGAATATGGGGCGGACACCTATCCCGGCGTCCACAACGCCAACGGGGAGATGTTCAGCGAGGAGTACCAGGTGGATTACTATTCCCGCATCAACGCCGAGCTGGACAAGCGGCCCTTCTTTGTGGGGGAACAGGTGTGGAATTTTGCCGACTTTGCCACCATCCAGGGCCCCATGCGGGTGGACGGCAACAAAAAGGGTCTGCTCACCCGGGACCGCCGCCCCAAGCTGGCCGCCCACTATTTCCGCCGCCGGTGGCACGGCATCCCGGACTTCGGATATAAAGCGTAGCTCCCCGGGTCTGGAGGCCGCGCCGGCGGCCCCGGCGCACAGCTCCGCGGCAGAAACCGCCGTCCGCATTGACCCTTGCGCGCACAAGCGGCCTGTCTGGTTTTTCCAGACAGGCCGCTGTTTTGGTCTGAGGGTCCGGCCGTCCGGGCTGGGGCCGGGAGGGACGCTTTTTCACAGATGGACAAGGAAGCTGCGCAGCAGGTGGAGGGGGAAGTACCCCAGCACAAAGCTGGCGATGTTGGCGGCGAAGGCGTACCCCACCCGCCGGGCGCGGGAGCGCTCCTTGAGAAGCAGGGCATAGGCGGCGGCCTCCGCCCCCCAGATGACCAGCTCCTGGAGGATGACGGTGAGGAAGTAGTTGAGGAAGTGCCAGCCCGCCTGGGCCAGCGCCGCCCCGGTGACCAGATGGAGGCCCAGCTGGGTGGCTGCGTTCACCGCCAGGAACACCATCCAGCTGCGCTTTTCCCGGAAGCCGAACAACCAGAGGACGGCCCCCTCGATGATGAGGGTGGGGACCAGGGTGGCCGCCAGCCGTGTTAGAAAGCGCAGGGGGGCGGGGGTGGCGGCCCGCACGGTGTTGGTCTGCCAGTCGTAGACAAGATTGCTCACAAAGTCCCGGGTATACGGAACCTCCGCCGCCCGGGCCTCATCCGCCGTGGCGGCGGCCACCCGGAACGTCTCCGGCAGGCCGATGTAGAAGTAGTGCCAGGTCCCGTCCTCCCGAGGGCGCACGTCGCCGAAGACGGGGGCGTGGCTGGCTGCGCCGGTGGTGTAGGCCAGCACCCAGCCGTCTCCCTCCAGAGAGTGGAGGCTTTTCAGGATGGCGGGATCCAGGTTGTTTTGGTCTTCAGGTTTGGGCCAGGGGGAACTGGTGGGCGCGTCCTGAACCAGCAGGTCCAGGTAGAGCGCTCCCTCCGGGGCGTTGACCACGGTGATGGTGACCTCCGGCTTGGGGCCGATGTCGGCGCGGGCCGGGGGAATGAGGCAGAGCAGGCACAGCAGCAGAATGGGAAGCGCGTGGGCAAAAGACGCGGATTTCTGTTTCATTTTGACCTCCTTTTTCCAAGAAGCGCGAGGATAGGCGCACAGGGGAGCTTGGACCGAAGCGAGAACAAAAGCCAAGCCGCGGGAGGGCGGCGGATTTTGTTCGAGACGTAGGGAAAGCGACCCGGCGGTGCGCCAAATCGGAGCGTGACAACGCAGAAGCGCGAGGACAGGCGCACAGGGGAGGGTGACAACCACAGGTGTTTTACGCAGGTAGTTTATCACGGGCTCATGGTAAAAGCAATAGGCGCAGACGGGGAGTAAACCGAAGTTTCAGGCAAATTTTACAAATTACGTGGACAAGCAGGGGGAAGTGTGTTAAAATAAATTTCAATTACAGAAAATAAAGATGATTTTCACGAAAACGCAGGCCGGGAACCGGCCGGAAAGGTGGGCGCGGATGGCTGCGCTGGAAGAGAAGAAGCTGTTTTTACTGGATATGGACGGTACCATTTACCTGGACCAGACCCTTTTTCCCGGGACAATGCCCTTTTTGGACGCGGTCCGGGCAAGGGGAGGGAGATATCTGTTCCTCACCAACAACTCCTCCAAGTCGGTGGACGCCTATATCGACAAGCTGTCGGGGATGGGCGTGCCCGCGGTGCGGGAGGACTTTCTCACCTCGGTGGACGCCCTTATCGACGATCTGAACAAGCGGCCCCCGTTCCGCAAGTGTTATGCCTTCGGCACCCGGACCTTCCGGCGGCAGCTGGAGGAGGCGGGGATCGCGGTGACGGACCATTTGGAGGACGGCGTGGACTGCCTGCTGATCGGCTTCGACACCGAACTGACCTTTCAAAAGCTGGAGGACGCCTGCATTCTGCTGAACCGGGGGGTGGAGTTCATCGCCACCAACCCGGACTGGGTGTGCCCCACCTGGTACGGCTCCGTCCCCGACTGCGGCAGCGTGTGCGAGATGCTGTTCCGGGCCACCGGGCGTCGGCCCCGGGTCATCGGCAAGCCCCAGCCCGCCATGGCCCTGCTGGCGCTGGAGCGGACGGGCTTTGCCCCCGGCCAGGCGGTGATGGTTGGAGACCGGCTGTATACCGACGTGGCCAGCGGCGTCAACGCGGGCATCGACACCGTCTTCGTTTTATCCGGCGAGGGGACGCCGGCGGACCTGGAGGCGAGTGATGTGAAGCCCACCTGGGTGTTTGACGACATCGCCGCCCTCCACCGTGCCTGGGAGGGGGCGGGGACGCCGTGAGCCTGCGGGAGAGATGGGACGGCCTGTCCCCCGAGGTGTTTACCGGCGGCGGCCTCGCCATCCGGGAGGTCCGGGATGACGGCGATCTGTGGTTTGTCACGGCGGAGTGTTCTCTGGCGCCGGGGCAGGAGGAATTGGTCAATCCGGCGGGCTTTGATATCAGCAGGGCCTACCTGAACCCGGCGGACAACGTGCCCTGCGTCATCTGCCTGGAGGACGGCACACGCATCGGGTTTATCGTTTTCCGCGTGTGGCTGGCAGCCGGGACGGCCTGTAGTTGGAGCTTTCACCTGGACCGGAACTGGCAGGGCAGGGGATACGGCGAGCGGGCGGCCCGCCTGGCCATACGGATTTTGAAGGCGATGGACGGCAGCATGCCCATTAAGCTGTCCGCCGAGGCGGACAATCTCAAAGCCCGGCACCTGTATGAGAAGCTCGGGTTTCAGCGGCTGGACGAGCTGGACGGGGACGACCTGGTGTTTTGCCTGCAGCGGCGCCCAATGAGAGAAGAGGAGAAATGACCATGAATGAACTGAAGCTGAATAACAAACGCACCATCCTGGTGGGTCTGGCGTTTCTGTCCATCTGCTCCTTCTGGCAGATGTACGACAACCTGGTCCCTCTCATCCTGAAGAACACCTTCCAGATGGATGAGTCCCTCACCGGCGCCATTATGGCGGCGGACAATATTCTGGCGCTGTTCCTGCTGCCCTTCTTCGGGGGACTGTCCGACCGCACCAGCACAAAGATCGGCCGCCGTACCCCGTACATCCTGGCGGGCACCGCCGGGGCGGTGGTGCTGATGAACCTGCTGCCCATGCTGGACAACAGCTATTTCAAGCAGGCCGCCCCCTTCAAGCTGGTGAGCTTTGTCATTGTGCTGGGGCTGCTGCTCATCGCCATGGGCACCTACCGCTCCCCCGCCGTGGCCCTTATGCCCGACGTCACCCCCAAGCCCCTGCGCTCCAAGGGCAACGCCATCATCAACCTGATGGGAGCGGTGGGCGGCGTGCTCTATTTGGGCGTCAGCGTGCTGCTCTACCCCAGGGAAAAGACCCAGGGGCTGGTCCATGTGGACTACCAGCCGCTGTTCTTCATCGTGTCCATGATTATGCTGGTGGCGGTGGCGGTGCTGCTGCTCACCATCCGGGAGCCCAAGCTGGCGGAGGAAAACCGGGCGCTGGAGAAAAAGCATCCGGAGTGGAATCTGGCCAAGGACGACGGCAGCGGCGGCGAGGTGCTGCCCGGCCCGGTGAAGAGGAGCCTGATTTTCCTGCTGGCCTCCATCGCCCTGTGGTATGTGGGCTATAACGGCGTGACCACCTGGTTCTCCACCTATGTGTCCCAGGTAATGGGGGAGGGGATCGGCGGCACCAACACCTGTCTGATGGTGGCCACGGTGGGAGCCATCGTGTCCTACATCCCCATCGGCGTGGTGGCCTCCAAATTCGGCCGCAAGCGCACCATTCAGGCGGGGGTTATCCTGCTGGCCGCCTGCTTTGCCGCCGGATTCTTCATGACCCGCAGCTCCCGCACCATCACGGCGCCCATGTATGTGACCTTTGCCCTGGTGGGGCTGGCCTGGGCGGCCATCAATGTCAATTCCCTGCCCATGGTGGTGGAGATGTGCAAGGGCTCCGACGTGGGCAAGTTCACCGGCTACTACTATACCGCCTCCATGGCGGCCCAGGTCATCACCCCGGTGCTGGCGGGCACGCTGATGAAGGAGATCAGCTATCAGATCCTTTTCCCCTATGCCGCCTTCTTTGTGGCCATGAGCTTTGTCACCATGCTGCTGGTCAAGCACGGCGACAGCAGGGCGGAGGTCAAGACCGGGCTGGACGCCTTTGAGGATATGGACGACTGACCGAAACCCGCCGCGCCCCCGGGTGCGGGGAAAGGAGCGACCCATGAAAAAAACCGCCGTACTGCTCTACCCCCTGTTTTCCCTCCAGGAGATCGGCACGCTGACGGAGCTTCTCAGGTTCTACGACAGGGAGATCGTCACCTTCTCCGCCGGCAGGGAGCCGGTGAAGAGCGAGGACGGCTTCACCATCCTTCCAGACCGGGACCTGACGGAGTTTTGCCGGGGGGAGTTTGACTCCCTGGTCCTCCCGGGGATCTGGGAGCCCCTGCCGGTGATGCTGGACGAGCGGGTCATCCGCTTTCTGGAGCAGTTCCGGGGGGACGATGAGCTTCTCATCGCCGCCATCTCCGCCGGGCCGCTGCTGCTGGGCAAGGCGGGGCTGCTGGAGGGCCGCCGCTTTACCCACGGCGTGTTTGAGGAGTTTTTGGACGCGTTCCCGGTGATGCCCCGGGAGAACGCCGTGCGCACCTACCTGGTGGAGGACGGCAACCTCATCACCGCCTATGGAGGGGCCTTCCGGGAGTTTGCCGTGGCGGTGGCCCACAGGCTGGGCATTGACTGCCGGGACCGTATTTTTGACCCGGTGGCGGGGAAGGACTACACGGAGGAGGACTTCATCTTCCATCTGCCGCCGGAAATTCTGCCGGAGGCCCGGGCTTTTTGGGACAAATGCCTGGAGGAAAAGGCGGGAGAGAACCAGTAAGGAGATGCTTACATGAAAACGATTGCAAAGGTCGGCCTGGGCTGCCTGGGGGCGGTGGGGGCCTGGGGGCTGCTGCTGAGGCCCCGTCGCAACCAGCCGGGCTGGGACAGGCTGGAGGGTGTGCGCTATGCCCACCGGGGCCTCCACGACCCGGCGCTGGGCGTGCCGGAGAACTCAATGGCGGCCTTCCGCCGGGCGCTGGAGCACGGCTTTGGGGCGGAATTGGATGTCCACCTGATGGCGGACGGGGAGCTGGCGGTGGTCCACGACAGCAGCCTGAAACGGGTGTGCGGCGCGGACGTGTACATTGAGGACCTGACCGCCGCGGACCTGCCTCGCTATCCCCTCATGGGGACGGAGGAGACCATCCCCCTGTTCCGGGAGGTGCTGGAGCTGTTCCAGGGTAAGACGCCCCTGATTATTGAGCTGAAGGTGGAGCGGGGCAACGCCAGCGCCCTCACCGACGCGGTGATGGCGGCGCTGGAGGGCTGGAAGGGTGTGTGCTGCCTGGAATCCTTCCACCCGGCGGCGCTGCTGCGGCTGAAGGAGAAGTACCCCCAGGTGCTCCGGGGCCAGCTGAGCCAGAACTTTTTGAAGCCGGGGGAGGCCAACGGCCTGTCCCTGCCGGTGCGGTTTGTGCTCACCAACCTGCTCACCACCGCGGCCACCAGGCCAGACTTCATCGCCTACAGCTGCAGGGACCGGGGCAACGCCAGCCTGCGGCTGATGCGGGCGCTGTACGGCGTCCACGAGGTGGGCTGGACCGTCCGGGACCGGGAGACCATGGAGGAGCTGGACAAAGCGGGGGCGTCGTCCATTTTCGAGGGATTTATCCCCTGAATGGAAGCGGCCGGCCCGTCGGACAAGGGGACAATGGACGTCAGGCTTTGGAGGAGTGTGGGCTGTGATTCAATTTCTGCGGGAGAACTGGGGCACCATCCTGGTGCTGGCCATTGTGCTGGCCGCCGCGGCCATGGTGGTCCGGCGGATGTACAAAAACAGGAGGGACGGAAGGTCCGGCTGCGGGTGCGGTTGTTCCGGCTGCGTGTCCAAGGGAACCTGCCGCAAGGAAAAATAGAGGAAGCCCCCGGGAGCGTCGCTCCCGGGGGCTTTGCGCATGGATGGGGGACGGGGCGGAAGGCTCCGCGCCACAGACGTATCACGTGAAACATACGTTTGAAAAACTCAGCGCTCGCACCGCCAGTAGTACACGCTGTAAGGGGGCAGCTCGCTCCCACCCCCGAAGTCGTGCTCCGCGCCGGTGATGAGGTCCACCGCCCGGCCGCACCCGGCGTCAAAGTGGGCCCAGTAAGGCTCGCTGTCGGCGTTCACCGCCACCAGCACCCGCTCACCGTCCGTCCGGCGCTGGAACACCGTCTGCTTGTTGGTGAGCACCAGGTCCTTAAAGTCGCCGAAGCACAGCGCCTCGCTCTCCCGGTGGGCCTTCGCCATGGCGGCGATGGCGTCGGTGAGGGGGGTCCACTCCGGCCGGTCGAAGCTGGGCCGCAGGGCGTCATCGCCCTGGGACTTGTCGCCCTTGGCCCCCCACTCGCTGCCGTAGTAGAGGCAGGGGATGCCGGGCATGCCGAACAGGATGCCGTACATCAGGGGCAGGTGGGCGGGGTTTTGCAGAATGGAGGCGGCGCGGGTCACGTCGTGGTTATCCGCGAAGCACAGCAGGTGCTTGCCCTTGTACAGCGTCCACTGCTCGGGGCCGTACTGCCGCTTGAGGGAGTGGACGATCTCAAACAGGTTCATGGAGTTCAGCGCGGAGTACAGCCCCTTGTAGCACTCGTAATTGGTGCAGGAGTGGAGCATCTCGCCGTTGACCCACTGATTGTAGTCGCCGTGGAGGGTCTCGCCCACCAGGAAGAAGTCCGGCTTGAGGCCGTCGCAGAAGGCGCGCAGACGGCGGAGAAAGTCCTTGTCCAGGCAGTAGGCCACGTCCAGCCGCAGCCCGTCGATGCCGAATTCATCCACCCAGAATTTCACGCAGTCCAGCAGGTAGTCCGCCACCGCCGGGTTGTGCAGGTTGAGCTTCACCAGCTCGAAGTGGCCCTCCCAGCCCTCATACCAGAAGCCGTCGTTGTAGTTGGAGTTGCCGTCGAAGCTGATGTGGAACCAATCCTTATAGGGGGAGTCCCACTTCTTTTCCTGGACGTCCCGGAAGGCCCAGAAGCCCCGGCCCACGTGGTTGAACACCCCGTCCAGCACCACCCGGATTCCGTGGTCGTGGAGAGTCTTACACACCCGGGCAAAGTCCTCGTTGGTGCCCAGGCGGCAGTCGATCCTGCGGTAGTCCCGGGTGTCGTAGCCGTGGCGGTCGCTCTCGAAAACAGGGGAGAGGTATACCGCGTTGACCCCCAGCTTTTCCATATGGCCCGCCCAGTCCGCGATTTTGCCGATGCGGCTGGCCTGTACGCCGTCATTCTCCCTGGGGGCCCCACAGAAACCCAGGGGATAGATCTGATAAAATACGCTTTGCTCCGCCCACATGGGCGTCACTTCCCTTCCCAGTGTACTTCATGACGGCCAAGGCCGCGAGACCACAGTATAGCAGAAAACGCCGGAAAAAGCAAGCGATCACCTTTGACAGTCCAGCCGGCCCAGTAAAGTGCGGATTTGGGCGGCGTCCCTGCGCTGGCAGGCGGCGATGGAGCGCAGTATGGGCACCAGCTGGGTGGATACGTCGTACTTCAGGGCGGTGTCCGCCATGTGGGCGGCCCCCAGGCAGTGGGGGAGCATCTGACGGAGAAATACGGCGGCCAGCCGGTTATTCTCCGGGGAGGAGCCCATTTTTATGTACATATCCCGGTATATGAGGTCCATCCGCCGCTGGTACAGCCGGAGGTCCATGCGGGCGTTGGTGAGCTGGGCGCAGGCGGGAAGGACGGCTTCCAGCCGCTCCGCGGTCTTTGCGCGCTCCTCCGCCAGGTGCTGGGCCAGCCGGCGGACGGCCTTGCTGTCGGTGAAGCGCAGCACGTTATTGGACATCTGGACCGCCGCCCGGTGGTGGGGGATCATCTGGACGGCAAAATTGTGGGAGATGCTCTGGGTGAGGCCGGCGGTGGTCATGCCCTGGACCATTCCGTCCAGGGTCTGATAAAAGCAGCATAGGTAGGTTTTGGCGTCCTGGCTGAGCAGGCAGGTATTTTTCATGGATTTGCCCTCCTTTGCCCCATCCTATGAGGGGAAAGTGGGAAACGTTCAAAAAGGCGGCGGCCTTATGGCCGCCGCCTGGGTCAGCGCTGCTCCCTGCCGATGTCAAAGGCGTGGAGCCAGTCCGATTTCAGCAGAAACAACAGGAACACCACCGAACTCAAAGACCAGGTGAGGGGGTAGGCCCAGGAGATGGTGGAGAACACGGGGAACACCCGGGTGGCCAGGGTGACGTAGGTCACCCGGACGCAGCACCAGAAGGCCAGCATGGTGACCATGGGAACAAAGGATTTGCCGCATCCCCGCAGCACGCCGGCGGCGCAGTGGGAGAAGGCCAGCAGACAGAAGAAGGGCGCCACCACCCGGGCCTGGATGACGCCGAACTGGATGGCCTCCGGCTCGTCCACGAAGAACCGCAGGGCGGGCGGGGCGGCGAAGAGGAACACCACCCCGATCAGCTCCGCCAGCACCACCCCGGAGAGGATGCCGAACACGGCGCCCTTTTTGGCCCGGTCGTACTGCCGCGCCCCCAGGTTCTGGCTGATAAAGGTGGGCAGGGACATGGACATGGCCGTGATGGGCAGAAACACCAGCCCCTCGATCTTGGCGTAGGCTCCGTGGCCGGACATGGCGTACTCGCCGAAGGCGTTGATATTGCTCTGCACCACCAGGTTGCCGACGCTGATGACGGCGTTCTGCACGCCGGTGGGCAGGCCCTGCCGCACCACCTGGGAGAGTATGTCCGGGTAGACCCGCAGCTTGCGGAAATCCAGCCGGGTGTAGTCCTTCAGACGGCACATCCGCCACAGGCACAGAAGGAAGCTGATCCCCTGGGTGAGGACGGTGGCGACGGCGGCCCCCGCCACTCCCCAGTGGAACACCGCCACAAACAACAGGTCCAGCGCCATATTCAGGACGGAGGAGAGGATGAGGTAGTACAGCGGGTGGAGGCTGTCCCCCAGGGAGCGCATGATGGCCATACAGATATTGTAGAGGATGACGGTAAACACCCCGCCGAAATAGATGCGAAAATAGGTCAGGGAGTAGGGCAGCACCGACTCCGGCGTGTTCATGATAAGCAGCAGCCGGGGCACCAGCAGCAGTCCCACCACCGTGGACAGCACCGAGGCGATGATGCCGAAGAGGAAGTTGGTGTGGATGGCCCGCACCACGTTCTCCTCGTCCCGGGCGCCGTAGTAGCGGGAGATGACGACGCCGCCGCCGATGGCGATGCCGTTGAAAAAGCCGATGACCAGAAAGGTGAGGCTGCCGCCGGAGCTGACGGCGGCAAAGGCCCCGTTGTCGGCGAAATTGCCCAGCACCCAGGCGTCGGCCAGGTTGTAGAGCTGCTGGAGCAGCTGCCCCAAAAACAGGGGGAAGGCGAAGGAGAGGATGCCACGGATGATGGAACCCTCGGTCAGCGACGGATTTTGGGCCCCCAGGCGGCCCTTGAACAATGCCATGATCTTCATTCCTCACTTTAGACAGGTTGTCACGTAAATCCCAGTATAACACCAGGGATAGGGAGCGTGTCAAGGGGTATGGAGAAAAAAGCGGAAAAATGTCCGCCCCCGGCGGGGGCGGACAGGTATTTTATCTGACAATTTTGTAATAGGTCCGGGCGGTGAGCAGGTACACGGCGGCGTACACCGCCAGAAAGGCCAGCAGCGTGCCCGCGGTGCACAGCGCTACCGTGGCGGTGTTGCGCACGCCGAACATGGTGAGCATACGGGCCACCAGGTTGAAGTCGAAGAGGATGTGGACGGCGGCCACCGCGATGGGAAGGCAGAACACCAGCAGCACCTGGCTGCGGATGGAGGAGCGCACCTCCCGCTGGCTCAGGCCCACCTTGCGCATGATCTCGAACCGGCCCTGGTCCTCATAGCCCTCGGACACCTGCTTGTAGTAGATGATGAGTACGGTAGCCATGAGGAACACGATGCCCAGCACAATGCCCAGGAACAGGAAGCCCCCCGCCATGGAGTAGCCGTCCACCGCCATCTCGGCCCGGCTGGACACCCGCCAGTACTCCCAGGCGCCGGTGCCGTCGAAGAAGCCCTCGTCCATGGAGGCGTCGGTCCAGGCGTCCACCAGGGCCAGCTCCTGATCGCTGGTGCAGTCCAGGTCCACCAGCAGAGTGGTGACCAGGTCGGCGGCGTAGTTGTCCAGCGCCCCGCTCTGGAGGGCCCAGAACTCCATGACTTCCGCAGAATCGGACAGCACCAGGCACAGGGTTTCGCTCATGTCAAAGGTGGTGTCAAAGTGGGTGATCACAGGCAGGGAAGCTGTTACGGTGAGGGATTTCGGCGCGCCGACCTCGCTGCCCCCGCTGATCCCCTGGATAGTGAGCTGGGGGCCAAAACCGGGAGGAAGCTGGCCGCACACCGCCGTCTCCCCCGGCCGGAGCGCCGGGGCGGCGTTCCCCGTCAGGGCGGCATAGTCCTGGGCGGTGAAGAGGTAGACGGCCCTGCGGTCGTTGTTTTCTCCCTGGCCGCCCACCTCCAGGCGGCGGGTGTCCGGGTTGGCCAGGGCGTTGAAGTGGAGGAATTCCACCGAGCGCAGGCTGGTGATGGGGATGTTCTGGTCCGCCGCAAACCGCCGGATCAGACCTTCGGCCTCCTCCCGGTTCAGCGTCTGATCATAAGCGGGATCATAGTGGACGGTCATGTTCAGGTTGGCGGGATACTGGGCGGCGATGATCTCCCCCTGGCCGAGATAGAGGGCCAGGGTGCCCGAGATCATCACCATCACCATGGTGGACAGGATGCAGATGTTGGCCAGCCCCGCCGCGTTGCGCTTCATGCGGTAGAGCATCCCGGACACGCCGATGAAGTGGCCGGTCTGATAGTAGAAGCCCTTGTTTTTCCGCAGCATTTTCAGCAGGGCGATGCTCCCGGCGGTGAACAGGCAGTAGGTGCCGATGATGACCAGGATGACCGCCAGGAAGTAGAAGGCCATGGCCAGGGCGGGGTCCTTGGTGGTGACGGCGATGAAGTAGCCCGCCCCCAGGCAGACCGCCCCGACGGCGGCCAGCAGCCAGCGGGTGCGGGGTTCTTTCTCGCCCACGCTTCCGCCGTGGAGCAGCTCGATGGGCCTGGACAGCCGCACCCGGAACAGGTTGAGCGCCAGGGCCAGCAGGAGCAGCAGCCCGAAGAACACCGCCGTCTGTGCCAAGGCGGGCAGGGAGAGGGAGGAGTGGAAGGGGATGGAGAACTTCAGCAGGGAGACCAGGGCCACGGTGGCCAGCTTGTGGAGGGCCACGCCCAGCAACAGCCCGCCCCCGATGCCCAGGATGGCGGTGTACAGGCTCTCCCAGCACTGGATGAGGGCGATGTTCCCCTTGCCCATGCCCAGGATATTGTAGAGGCCCAGCTCCTTTTTCCGCTGCTTCATCAAAAAGCTGTTGATGTACAGCAGCAGAATGGCAGACAGGACGCCCGCCACAAACATGCCGATCTGCATCATTACCATCACGTAGGCAAAGCCCCGCATGTTGAGTACGCCGGGGTCGGCGCACAGGGCGGACATGACGTAGAAGGAGGCGGTGAGCCCCGCCAGCGCCAGCAGGTAGGGGATGAAGAAGCGGCGGTTCTGCCGCATACCCTGGGCCGCCAGTGTGGGATATAGTCCGTTACGCACGGCGCTCACCCCCGTCGGTCAGCCGGGTAAGGGTCTCGGTGATGAGGCGGTACATCTGGCCGTCGGTGCGGTTCTCCCGGTAGAGCTGGTGGTACACCCGTCCGTCCCGGATGAACAGCACCCGCCCCGCCCGGCTGGCCGCGGCGGTGGAGTGGGTGACCATGAGCACCGTCTGCCCGGCGGCGTTGATTTTGGTGAACAGGTCCATGAGGCTGTCCGCCGCCCGGGAGTCCAGCGCCCCGGTGGGCTCGTCGGCCAGCACGATCTGGGGCTGGGTGATGAGGGCCCGGGCCACGGCGCACCGCTGCTTCTGTCCGCCGGACACCTCGTAGGGGTATTTGTCCAGCAGCTCTCCGATGCCCAGGGTCTGGGCCAGGGGGGTGAGGCGGCGCTTCATCTCCGGGTACTTTTTCCCCGCCAGCACCAGGGGGAGGAGGATGTTGTCCCGCAGGGAGAAGGTGTCCAGCAGGTTGAAGTCCTGGAACACGAAGCCCAGGTTGTCCCGGCGGAAGGCGGCCAGTTCCCGCTCCTTGACGGCGGTAAGGTCCCGGCCCGCCAGCAGCACCGACCCGGCGGTGGGCCTGTCCAGCGCCGCCAGAATGTTCAGCAGGGTGGTCTTGCCGGAGCCGGACTCGCCCATGATGGCCACGTACTCGCCCTCGTCCACCGTGAAGGACACGTCGGTTAAAGCGGTCACCTTCTGGCCGCCGAAGCGGGTGGAGTACACTTTTTTTACATGATTGACTTCCAGGATCGCCATATTGATATACCTCCATTGTTGTCATGCTGCACCTGTGCACGACGGCTTTGCACCGCTTAACTGTACTATCCGTCTTGGTACAGATAGTATACAGGAAAAGGGTTAAGAAGCAAGCGGGGAAATTTGAAAGATTTGATTAAGGAACCTTTGAATAAATACGGCGGCGTTTTTGCCCGCTCCCCTTGACAAGCGGCGAAAATATGATAAAATATGCTAGCTATGACGGAGTCAAGCCTAAAACCGCGCGTACCAGAGAGAGGGGAGAGTGGAAGCCCTCACGCAAGGCGGATGGGCGGGCCGCTCCCGAGCGTTCCCGGGAAGACCGGGACGGGCATCCCCGTTATCGGATGAACGAGTGTCCTTGCCATGAGGAAATCAGGGTGGTACCACGGAGCGCGTGCTTCGTCCCTGGGCGTTGGCAGGGATTTTTTTGCGCGGGAGGAGGGGAAATATGCCCCAAGTGAAACTGACCGTCACCCGCAGTGAATGCCGGTGCGGTTATCACAAAACGGGGGAGGAGTTCACCGTGGGCGACCTCTGCCCGCCCCTGTGCCATGAACTGTGGCATACCATTTACCCCTCGGTGTACGCGCTGCTGAACGGGGCGTCGCTGGACTATGGCTCAGTGCGTGCCCCGCAATTTGACGCGAAATGCCCCGACGGGGGCAGGGTTTGCGTCCACGGCGAAATAATAGAACAATAATAATGATAAATTGGAGGTAATTTCCATGTACGATCCCAAGCCCTATGGCCTGAACGAGCTGCGGGAGATGTTCCTGAAGTTCTTCGAGACCAAAGGCCACCTGCGCCTGCCCAGCTTCTCCCTGATCCCCCAGAACGACGCGTCTCTGCTCCTTATCAACTCCGGCATGGCCCCCATGAAGCCCTACTTCACCGGGGAGCAGGAGCCTCCCCGCCACCGGGTGACCACCTGCCAGAAGTGCATCCGCACCGGCGACATTGAGAACATCGGCCACACCGACCGCCACGGCACCTACTTCGAGATGCTGGGCAACTTCTCCTTCGGCGACTACTTCAAGAAGGACGCTATCCACTGGGCCTGGGAGTTTCTGACCTCCCCCGAGTGGGTGGGCCTCGACCCCAGCCGCCTGTACCCCTCTGTGTTCGCCGGAAACGAGACCACCCCTGCCGACGACGAGGCCTTCCGCATCTGGAACGAGGAGATCGGCATTCCCGCCGAGCGCATCTTCAAGTTCGGCAAGGAGGACAACTTCTGGGAGCACGGCTCCGGCCCCTGCGGCCCCTGCTCCGAGATCTACTACGACCGGGGCCCCGAGCACGGCTGCGGCAAGCCGGGGTGCACCGTGGGCTGCGACTGCGACCGCTATATCGAGGTGTGGAACGTGGTGTTCTCCCAGTTCGACAACGACGGGAACAACCACTACACCGAGCTGAAGCAGAAGAACATCGACACCGGCATGGGCCTGGAGCGGCTGGCCTGCGTGTGCCAGGGAGTGGGCTCCCTGTTCGACGTGGACACGGTGATGAACATCACCAACAAGGTGTCCGAGATCACCCACGCCCATTACGGCGAGACGAAGGAGAAGGACGTGTCCCTGCGGGTGATCACCGACCACATCCGCTCCGCCGTGTTCATGATCTGCGACGGTGTGCTGCCCTCCAACGAGGGCCGGGGCTATGTGCTGCGCCGCCTGCTGCGCCGGGCCGCCCGCCACGGCAAGCTGCTGGGGGTCAACGAGCCCTTCCTCTACCAGGTGTGCGGCACCGTCATCCACGAGAACGAGGGCCACTACCCCGAGCTGCGGGAGCGGCAGGACTATATCACCAAGGTGATCCGG
>CAJUEG010000014.1 GCA_910584835.1 uncultured Oscillospiraceae bacterium
CGCCCACGGGTTTGGACTTGATGCTGTCCAGGGAACCCCGCCCGGACAAAAAAGAGACGCCAACCATGACCAGCAGGGCCACCGCGGCAACGATCAGGATGATAAATTGCTGGGGCATGGCGCACCGCACCACCTTTCACGATAATTTCTGTTCAATTTGCTGCTCCTCCGTCTGCTGAAAATTCGCGCACAAATCCTCGTTCCAATCTTTATTGATCGGCACCCGCGCATCCACCGCCAGCCCACGCTCCCGCACCACCTGCGCCAGCCGCCGCGTGGCGAGCTGCCCCGCTTGGTCGTTGTCCAGGCACAGGAGGACATTTTCAATATTGGGGTTCCGCTCCAGCATCCCCAGCAGCGGCTGGGAGGACGTGCCGCACAGGGCCACATAACTGTGCCTGGCCCAGTCGCTGTCATGGTAGATGGAAATCAGCGAGAGCATATCAATGGGCGCCTCGAACACCAGCAGATGCCCGCTGGTACCTGGCCAGTTGAAGGCATAGCGGAAGTCGCTGCCCTCCGCCGTCATGCGGAAGGTCTTGCCTTGGCTGTTGGTGCTGCGCTTGTGGGCGTGGCGGGCGGTGCCGTCATTGTCCCTGCCCACGAAGACAGCGTTGTGGTACTTCTGATCCTCGTAGATCAGCCCTGAGCAGACAAAGGTAGTCAGCACCTCCCGATCCAGATGGCGGTGCTTGAGGAGATAGGCAAACACCCGCCTGTTGTTTTCGTTGGCGGGTGGCAGTTCGAAGGGCTTTTTTACTTTCTCCCGGGGGGCGCTCACCTGGGAGCAGAGTTGGCCCACGTCCTCGTTGAGCAGCGTCAGCACTGCCTCCGCATAGTTCATCCCGTAGAACTCCTTGAGAAAAGTCACGGGCCCACCGCCCTTCTCGGTGGCATGGTCATACCACTCATTGCCCCGGACGGTGACGCTGTGGTTGCTGGACAGACGGAACTCCGACCCCTCGCGGATCAGCGGTTCCCCTTTGTAGCGGAGGAACTCCACCAGATCTACCTCGTTGGCCTGGAGCTTTTGTTCTTCTGTGAAATGGATGTAGGGCAATTTTAACACCTCCTGAGCATCAAAAAACTGTGGCACCGCCCCTGCGGCATCCACAGCTGCGCTGTCTCATACCATCCCCTTGACTTTTCCACGCAGGCGAGTATAATAGCCCCGCGTATCATGCCGGTTTACCCGGAGGGGATGGTTCTCATGCATCGAAAAAATGACCTGGGACGGGATCCCATGACCGGGCTTCTGCTCCGGCTGGCCGTGCCCACAATGCTGGCCCAGCTCATCAACGTACTGTACAGCATCGTGGATCGGATGTTCATCGGCCACATCGCCGGGGTGGGATCCCTGGCCCTGGCGGGTGTGGGCGTGTGCGGCCCTATCGTCACCCTGCTGTCCTCTTTTTCCTTCCTGGTTGGGTTGGGTGGCACACCGCTGATGGCCATGAAACTGGGCGCCGGGGATCAGGATGGGGCGTCCGAGCTGCTGTCCAACTGCTTCAAACTTTTACTGGGACTGGCGCTGGGGCTGAGCCTGCTGTTCTTCCTTCTGCGCCGTCAATTCCTGTGGTGGTTCGGGGCCAGCGCGGACACGTTCCCCTATGCCCTGGACTACATCACCATCTACATCGCGGGGACGGCCTTTGCCCTGCTGTCCGGCGGGCTGAACAGCTTCCTCATCGCCCAGGGCCGCTCCGGGCTGGGCATGGGTACGGTGGTACTGGGGGCGGCGATGAACATCGGCCTGGACCCGGTGTTCATCTTCGCCCTGGACATGGGCGTGTCCGGCGCGGCCTGGGCCACTATCCTTTCCCAGGCCGCCGCCTGTGCTTTTGCCCTGATCTCCCTGCGCCTGCCGGGATTGCCCGTCCCCCTGCGGTGGGGAAAGCTCCAGCCCGCATTGTGCAAAAAGGTGCTGGCGCTGGGGCTGGCCCCTTTTCTCACATACGCGCTGGACAGCGTCATCCTCATCATCCTGAACACGGTACTCCAGCGCCAGGGCGGCCCGGGCGAGGGGGACGTGCTGATCACCTGTGCCGCTATTGTCCAAAGCTATATGCTGCTGATCGCCATGCCTATGAGCGGCATTACCCTTGGGTGCCAGGGGGTGGTGAGCTTCAACCTGGGCGCGGGCAACCGGGAGCGGGTGCGGCTGGCCCTGCGGGGTGTGCTTCTGCTGTGTCTCGCCTTTGCCGCGCTGATGCTGGCCGTCACCCATCTTTGTTCCCCCTGGTTCGTCCGGCTGTTCACCAAGGACGTCCAGGTGATGGCCCGGAGCGTGTCGTACATCAAGCTCTACACCGCCGGGGCGCTGTTCATGGCCGTTCAGTGGACGGCGGTGGATATGTCCACCGCATTGGGACAGGTGGGGCTGGCCCTGCTCTGTTCCCTGGTGCGCAAGAGCCTGTTCCTCACCGGCATTTTGCTGTTCCCAGTGCTGTTCACCGCCGCCGCGGCCTTTGCCGCGGAACCCTTCTGCGACATCACCGCCAGTGTCATCTCCGCTGTACTGTTTGCCCACTTCACGCCGAAGCTGCTGGACGCACGGTGCGGGCCGCGGGCCCAGCAGGGGCAGGGCTGACGGTCAGGGCTGCATCGTCTGCCCCTGCTCCTCGTGATCGTCCGGCTTGTGCCCCATGGCGATCTTTTTCTCCCAGATCTTACGCTTGAGCTTGCTGTCCACCCCCACACGCACACCTCCCACGGGCTGGGGGCGCTGTTCCTGGAAGATGCGGCCCATGTGGTAGAGGAGTGAAGCGGCGGACGAAAAAATGGAGCTGTACACGCGGTTCAGATAATATTGGGCGTACTGATTGCCCTGCTGGGCGGACAGCCCCAGCCAGTGGACGGCCTGCCCCTGATTCTGGGGGACGTCCCCGCCGAGCAGATACGCCTTGCCCAACGTGTACTGGGCAAATTGATTCCCGTCCTCCGCGCATTCCGTGAGCAGTTCCAGCGCCCGATCCACATCCTTGGGCACTGTTTCGGCGCCGAGGAGTAGGAGCTTGCCCAGTTGATACTTTGCCAGCGCGTTGCCGCGCTGGGCAGCCTTTTCCAGCCATGGCATCGCCGCCGCCTCATCCTGTTCCGTGCCCACCCCGTGGAGGAGCATCCAGCCGATGCGGTACTGGAGCCTGTCGTCCGGGGATCTACCCGCCATGATCTGAAACCCGGTGAACGCCTGACGGAAATATCGGGCGGCACGTTCTTCGTCCGCCTCACAGCCCAGCCCATCCCGGTACAGCTTGCCCAGCTCGTAGGCGGCATAGGGGAAGGTGACTGCCTTGGCGTACAGCTCCCGCGCCGCCACATAGTCCTGCTCCACGCCTTTGCCGTCCCGGTACAGTCCGGCCAGGGTGTACTGCGCATATTTGTATCCGGCATCTGCGGATTTCTCCAGCCACCGTGCGGCCTCCTCATAGTCCTGTTCCACGCCCAACCCCGCGGCGTACAGCTTGCCGATGCGGTACTGGGTGCAGCGATCCGGCGCGGCCTTTTCCGCCGAGAGGAACGTGGTCAGCGCCTTGGCGTACCATTTCTGCGCCAGCGTTGGATCACGCTCCCGGCCCAGGCCCTCGGAGTACATCCGGCCCAGGTCGGCCATGGCCAGGGCATCCCCGGCATCGGCTTCCTGGATGAGCAGATCAAACGCCGCCGCATAATTCGGTAGACTGTCCTCATCACCGTACAGGAACTGACGGGCGGTGCGGTAGCTGCGCGTCCATTGAGCGTGGGGAGAAACCTCCCCGGTGCCGGTGGGCGCGTCCGCAGCTACGTCATCGAGCGACCCATCCACAGGCCCATCATCGGTCAGTTCTTCCACAGACTCAAACTGATTGGCGGGATTGAGTGGGGGCGTATCACCCAGCCGCACCGCCTCCTCGATGACGATATTTTTGATCCGTTTGAATGCCTTTTGCCGGATCAGCGGTTCACGCGGCGGCAGATCATCTTTGTACGTCCGCAGCACTTCCTCCCGCTCCTGGTACCACAGGTCATAGGCGGCGGCGATGCGGGGATCCTTCTCCAGCTCGGTCACGATCCCGTCCACCAGTGATTTCACCGCTGGCGGCAGATAGCCGTACTGCTTCTTGCCGGAGCAATGCTGGAGACGCTGAGCCAGCTCCACCATAAGCTGCCCGATGTGCTGCTTCTCCAGCGTCCCGGTCTGCATCTCGGTGACGAGCTGCGCCATAACTTTCCCGGCATCCTCGGTGAGTTCATCCCGCCGCTGGGTCTGCCGCTGGTAGATGGCATAGAGATCTTGCTGAAAAATCTCCTTTGTCAGCATGGACTTGATATCTGCGATCCCCCGCTTGGTGAGGAATCCGGACTTGCCATCGGCGCTGTAGCACACCATGTGCAAATGGGGATGGTGGCCCTCGTCATGGAAGGCCGCGTACCAGCGGAACTGCGCATCCGGGATCTTCATTGCCTTCGCCATATCCATGGCGTGAGCGGACAGCAGCTTGCGCCAGCGTTCAGCGTTGTCGTAGCCCAGCCGTGCGGCATCCTCCCGCCGCAGGGAGATGATGGGCAGCCACACCACACCGGGATGGTGCGCCACCTCATCCGCCACCTGGGACAGCACCAGCGGGCCATCATCGGAGGTGAACAGACCGTGCGCCCCCAGCTTCTGAACACGAGGACGGCTGGCGATGTAGTCCACGTAGTTTTCCTTCTTGGCAATCGCCTCGTAGTTGTCCTCGATGGCGCGGGTGATGAACTCCGAGGCGTTTCCACGGGTAGGCGCGGCCTGGTAGTCCTCGTACTCGAACAGCCCACGGCTGGAGGGGAACTCCCGGAGGAGCTGTTCCACCAGTTCGGCCTGTTTCTCCGTGGCAGGCAGTGCCGCTTTGCCTGGATCAACTCGCTCCACACCCTCCCGGGTAGACACATATTTGACGTAGTTGCCCAGGTGCGCGGCGGCCTTTTCGCCGCCGCCCTTGATGTGTGGACACTTGAAAATGACGCGCGGCGTGAGATCACCCCCGTGTTATCCTTCTGAATTAAAAAATCTTAGAGAGAATACCTTCTGGGCAGTCCATCATGAACCGACACTCGGTTCAGCGAAAGGTCGCAGTACCCCCTTGGCGGACGTTCAAAAATTTTGCGCGGTTAATCTCCCTTGTGCTTTTTCAGCGTATCCTTGAAGGTGATCGACCCGTTGGTCTTTTTCACCTCCTGCACACACTGCCAGCGCAGCGCGTCCAGCTGGCTGGCGTCGATTTCCAGCCCAGCCGCCAGCACGTGCATCATCATGCTGATCTCCACCGTCAGCTTGAACAGCAAACGGGCGATGCGGCTCTCGCTGTTCTCCACCGTTGCCCGCAGCGCCGACACCAGCGCAGCGGGCAGAAACTGCACCGCGTCCTCGCCGGAGAGATATCCGGCGTAGAAACGGATGGCGTTCTCAATGAACTCGCTCCGACTCTTGCAGTTGTCCCGCTCCATGGCCCGATCCACCGCCTCCAGCGTGGAGGGGTAGAGCCACAGGGGAATCCGGGTCTTGATCTCCGGCGTTTCCGCGCCGGGTTGGTTCTTTTTCTCCATGTTTACCTCCAAAATAGCCGCGACCACCTGCCACAGCCACCTGTGAAATGTGGTTGTACTGGCGGTTTGCGGCGTGTTTTTTCGTTCCACGACCACCTGCCACAGCAAAAGGGCCGGAAACCGACCACCCAGGCCGCATCCCCGACCCGCGTTGCGGGGCGGTGTTCACTGGCGGGAGGGCGCAAAGCGACCACCCGCTTTTATCCCGCACAAAAATCGAACGTCTGGATTGCCCTCGGCGGCCCCGGCCCCCACTCCGCGACAGCGGCCCACAGGAGGCCGACACCGCGCTTCACGGGCTGGATGGGTACGGGGCGCCACCCCGCCGCCCGGGAGGGCCGCAAAGGCGCTCGGAGGGGCCGACACGGGGGAGAACAGCGGGAGGGCCGCTCCGCTGGCGCGGAACGGCCCTCGCGCTGCCCTTTCGGTAGGTCACATCGCCGGTGCAGCAGGTGGAGCGGGCACCTCCTCAGACCCCTGCCGCGCAGGCCCAGCAGACGCCCCCGCACTGGCCTGGAGCTCGGCGTGGACGTCGGCCAGCTCGGCGTTGAGCCCCTCGGCCAGTTTAGCCGCGCTGGGTTTCAGCGTGCCCAGGAGCAGATCGTCCAGCCCGCACATCTCCGTGATCGTCCGCGCGGTACTCACCAGCGCCCGCCGCTGCTCCGGCCCGCACTCCTCCGTCGCCGCCGTATCGAACAGCAGCCAGACCAGCTCCATCTGAGCCTCCACATCGGGAACCGTGTCCAAGCGGCAGATGTCGATCAGGTTGGGCAGGTTAGTACCATCGGCGGCGAATCGTTCGGCGTTGGCGATTTCCTCGTCCAGCCACGACAGCAGGGCCTGGCCGTCGCTGCCCAGGTGGTGGACCGCGTTGAGCGTTTCCAGCGCGGTGCGGAACTCGCTCACACAGCTGGGCACCTCGGTTTCCACCGCGTCCAGCAGGACCACGGCCTCGTGGGCGACGAGAGTGCACACCTCGGTGGGTGTGAGGTAAATCCGGTCATTCATTTTGCGTCATCCTTTCTTTTTTGGAGTCTGGCAACACAATGCCACACCTCCGCTGGGATATCCATTCAGCAAACCCAACGAAAATGTCTGGCCAGCGTTTGGCGGAATCAACAGCGCGTGTCACATCACCGGCCCGGCAGGAGGTGTGATGCCGGTGGGCTCCTGATCGACCAGCTTGCCCTCCAGCTGCTCTGCGAAGACGCATCTGCGCGCCTCCCGGTCCGACCAGTGGGGGATGGTGGCGTTCCACGCCGCCGCCAGCACATCGCTGACGGTATAGGTCTGCCAGCCGTCCGCTCCGGCCATGGTGGAGAACGTGCCCCTGTCCAGGTCGATGTCCAGCGCAGCGGACACCTGTCCGGCGCCCTGCTGCATCTCGTCGGCGTAGTCCTGGAATACCTCCGGGGCAATGTGGTCCGCCGCGGGCAGCGCCTCAGCAAACCGCTGGGAGCCGTCACCCTTCTCCACCAGGTAAGCCCGCAGCCGCAGAGCGGTGTGCAGGGTGTCCATGGCTGCGCCGCCCTCCGCCAGCAGATGGTCTGTCCGGCCATCCTGGGTGACGCGGAATACAGAGATGGGACAGACCACTTTCGGCTCCTGCCCCTGGTCCGGCTCCAGGTCCTCGGCCATGCGCTGGGCGCTGTAGTCCTTCAGCGTCATGCCGGTCTGCCGCTGGCAATACTCATCCATCTTCCGCAGCAGGACCGTTTTCTCGGCGGCGTTAAGAGTGTAGGGGACGGACTCCACCCGGCCATCGGCCCGGTGCAGGTCCACCTCCAGCTCATCGCACACCTGCCCCACCGTCATGTCGTAGTCGGCATAGACATTCAGGCAGTCATCGTTTTCATCAGTACAGACGTGGGTGCCGAACACAGCATCCACATCGAAGTTGGTTTCCATGTAGAAATTCAGCCTGCCGTCGATCTCGCTGATCTCCTCCGCGAAGGATACCTGCCTGGCGGACAGGTGGCCCGCCGATCCGATCTCGCAGTCCGCCAGCCGCTCCGTGAACCGGGCCATGCGCTGCCGCTCGGACAGACCTTCCGCCCGGAAGGCGCGGTAGGCAGCCACAGACACGTCCTGCATGAAATACGACCGCCAGCCGTTCGCGGCGTCAACGGTGGAGAACTCTTTTTTGTCAAAGTCCAGTGTGAACGCGCCGGTCACCTTTTTCGGGTTTTCCATGTGCGCTCCCACCAGCCGGTCGAACTCCCCGGCAGTGATCCGCTGGCGGATGCCGCAGAAATCAGAGAACGAGTCCTGTTTATCCTTGCGAAGATATTCCCGCAGGATGCTGGCCGCGTTCAAGACGTCCCAGGGGCGCTCCAGCTGGAAGTATTCTTCCTGCCCGTGCTCCCGCACATGGAACGCCGAGAATTTTTTGGCGGTCTCGATCTCCTGCTGCTGCCGCAGGTCCTCCTCCTGTATCTCCCGGCTGATCTGATCGTACTCCTCTTTGGGAAGCTGGCTGATGAGCTCCTTCAGATAACGGTCCAGCTGATCCTCCACAGTCCCGCCGTCCAGATGCCGGGACAGGGCGGCGTACCACCTCTTGTCCAGCCAGACGCTGATATCCCTACTTTCCATGATCGTCCCCCTCCTTTACTTGGGCGGCGGGGACCACCGTCCCCTTGGGTGCGTCGGCCTTGGGCGGACGGCGCGGCCTGGGCGGGGGAGCGGAGCGGCTGTCCAGGTACTCCCGCACCGGCGCGGGCACGGCCTGCTCGTAGAGCTGGGCCAGCGATTCCTCCAGCCGCCGCTGGGCGGTGGTTTTTTCTTTTTTCAGGTAAAATTCCAGGGCGTTTAATTTTTCCTGGTCGAAGGCCAGGGTGATATTCACTTTTTCCATTTTTACTCCTCACATAATGTAGAATGTGAATTCTTTGAGTCCTTCCGGACACGGCTCGGAGATCGGCTCGGCAAAACGTTCCGCGTAATGAGCGGCGGTGCCATCGGTGAGAGAGCAAAACTCCCCGTCCTCCGCGCAAACGATGAGGAATGTCCCAGCTATGATATCGCGCCCTATGCGCCGGTTGGCGGACAGCCCCGCCGTCTTGCCATCCTCGTTGCAGATCAGCATGACCCCGCCGTCCAACCCCAGTGTTTCAATGTACCCGCCCACGGCGGACTGGAACGCCTCCAGCGTGTTGGGCATGGTGACCTCCTCCGGCGCTCTGCCCGGTTCCACTTTCAGCACCCTGATCTGTTCATGGACGGGCACGGCCAGCTGGTGGCTCCACACCGGGCGCACCTCGGGCCGCTTCATAAAAGCCTCCCCTGCCTCGCGGATCACAGCCATGTCCAGCCCGTCCGCGTCTATGGTACCGGCATCCTCCCGCCGTCCGCCGCCCATGCAGACGACGCACAGCGCAGGCCACTCCTTCCGCTTCGGGTATTCAACGGTGAGCCGCTGGAATTCCTGAGTGCGCTGCACAGACTCCTCGTCGTTGACCATCCCCGGCAGGAACTCGACACCGCCCGGGTCCAGCTCATCGCCCAGCAGGATGCGGGTGAAGCGGATGGGGCGTTGGGCCACCGCCCGCTGGAGCTGCTCCCACGCCCGGTCCCGGGCGGACCTGGCGCCGTTGGTGTCCGGGTCCCAGGGCAGATAGGCGCAGACCTCCTCCAGCAGTTCCCGCGCATGAAAAATTCGGGACCGCTGGTCGCCCTCCATGCGCCCCAGCGCGGAGGCGTACCTATCCAGGTTTCGGATCATGTGCTTCTGGTCGGCGGGGGAAAGCACTTCCACAGCAGACGCGCCATGGGCGTCCGTAAGCCGCCGCTCGAAGGACTGGAGGAACGGAGCGGCGTCCTGGCCGCACACCTCCGCCATCCCCCGCAGAATGTCTCGAATCCACTCGTGGCGGGTTTCAGGCTGGCGGTAAGTATCACCCAGCCGGTGTTGTTCAAACCCCGCCAGCCGCTGGGCCGCATAGGTGGAGAGCCCCTCGGCGGCGAGGGGGATGTTGACCTTTTCCATTCTGCCACCCCCTACGGCGTCATATCGCCCATAGCCCACTCCGCCGCCTGGTGATCCTCATATGCCTGGTTGAACCGTACCAGCTCCTGGGGGTCCACATCGGTGAGCGCCACCTTGACCCCCTCATCGGTCGGAACGATTTCCGCGACACGGGCGTTGAGCAGGGCGTCATGCTCCCTCTGTCCCGCTGTGGTGAGCTTCCGCAGATCGTCCGGCCACACACGGGCATCGGATCCCGGGTGGGTAAAATAAGACTGACTGGGGTACTCCAGGCCGGTGTTCGCCAGCAAAGGCAGGATGTCCCGGAGCCGGATGTCCGGCTGTGTTTTCTCCGCGCTGCCGCTGAGGTTGACACAGAACTCCGGGCGAAAAGTGGTTTCAATGTGCTGGAGGGAGATGTCCACCTGGGCCACCTCGGGGCGGCGCTCCAGCGCATCCCTCAGCATAGCGTCCAGCCCATTGTCCTCCTGGATGGCTACGCCGAATTTTTCATCCAGCTCCTCACAGTTGACGTACCAGCTTCCGCTGGCAGTGCGCTGGGTGCCCTGGCCGACGATGAAGTCCGCCACCCGGTCCAGCCTGGCCTGCACCACGTCCCGCGCTCCCGCCACATAGGCGGAGTACGCGGCGCGGCCATCGCCGTCGCACTGCACCAGCACACCGTCCGTGCGCCCCTCGCCCAGCACCAGCAGGCAGTGGTCATGGCCGGTACCCTGATGGGGCTCGACGCTGTTATGCCGGATGAAGTCATAGCTGTCCAGCGGCCTCATCAGAAAAGCCGCGAACTGCGTGTTGGGGATATCCATCACCTTGTCCACCTGATACTCAGTCGGGCAGAGGGGGGCACGCTGACGGCCCATCTCAGCTCTGATTTTCATTGTCATCCTCCTCACGGTAAGTAGTATCTTGGGTTTGTCCTCTGCCCATTGACCCGCACCTCAAAGTGGAGATGGGGCCCGGTAGACCGCCCGGTGGAGCCGGACAGGGAGATCACGTCCCCGGCCTGGACCCTCTGGCCGGGGCGTACCAGCAGGCGGGAGTTGTGCCCGTACAAAGTCAGCAGACCATTCTCGTGACCGATGGTCACGTAATAACCGTAGCTGGAGTCGTACTTTGCCACCCGCACCGTACCCGGCAGAGCCGCCCGGACGGGGGTACCGGCGGGGACGGCCAGGTCCATGCCGGTGTGGCCGTCGCGCTTCCCGGTGATGGGGTCGATCCGCCCGCCGAATTCAGAGGTGACAATGTTCCGCCAGTTGGCCCCCACCGGGGAGCAGAAACCGCTGGCGCCCACATAAGGCACATCCGCGCCATCGAAGCCGCCGCTGCCGCCCGCCGCCGCGCAGGGATAGCCATTTTTGATCAGGCTGTACACATTGTCCGCGTTGCTTTTTTGTTCCTCAGTGATGGAAACGCCCAGCGAGGCGGCGAGATTGGCGTACACTGTGGCCATGTCCTCAATGGGGAGGAACACGGTGTAGGTCTGTTCTACTTCAACGTCATTACCTTCCGCGTCTTTTTCCGTGACAGTGCGTGTGCGGATCTCGCTGGTGGCGAAGCAGTGGGCAAACTGGGTGAGGGGCGGGGCCTCGCCGCCGAAATACAGAGAGAAAAACACAGCCTTGACCCGCGTGGCGTCAAGACTGTTTCCCTCATCCATGTTCGATTGGATGTCTGCCATGATCGTGTCCAGCTCCGCGAAACTGGTCCGGGTCTGCTCAATGCACACCCGGTATTCGGCGGGGGTATCGTCAGGCAGAGGCCCGTTCTGGAAACAGAGCTGGGCGGCGGAGATGTTGTGTTCCACCGCCCCGGAACCCAGGACGCACAGCAGGGCCACCACCAGGATAATGGGAGAGAGGATAGCGGCCACCACCCAGCCCAGCTGCTTTCTGTTCTGCTCATCGCCCAGCAGAAGGCCGATCCTGGCCATGGTGATGGGGTCAGCCAAGATCCATCCCCCCGATCTCAGGTGCGCCGCTCTGCCCTTGTTCCTGTTCCTGGGCCTGGAGCTCATTCCAGTGCTCCTCCAGCGCTTGGATCGTGTCCGGGCTACCGCTGTTGGGAAACTGCTGCCGGTACTGCCCGAAGTCCATCCCACCGTCCAGCAGCAGCTTGGCAACATCCACCGCGCCGTTCTCCACGCAGGCGTTGAGAGCTCCGTAGTCATTGACATCCACCCACATCCGCTTTTGCAGAAGATCTTTCGCGATCCAGCTGTGCCGTCCTTCGTAGGTCAGCATATGAAGCGTTCTCTCCGCGCTGTTCCCCCCGGAAATTCCCTTCTCCACCAGGGTGGACAGCATTCCATAGTCCGGCTCTGCGGCAAACAGCTCCAAAAGGTGGGACGGCGCGGCGGCGATCTGCTCCTCATTGCAATGCCTGATAATTTCCCTGGTGATGGAGGGGTGATCCATATAGGCATAGCTGGCCATCTCCCCGTGGAAAGACGGGGAAAGTTCATCTACGTAGTGATTTGCCGAAACCAGCAGGAGCAGTGCCCGGTCCCCATCCGCGATGTCGATTGCTTTTTGACAGGCGGTGCGGTAGACGTCTTCTGTAAAACGCACATCGTTTGCCAGCACCAGAGCCATCATTCTTCCGCCCACATCGCCGGGGCGGCCGGCAGCCTCGATCAGCAGCCCATTCTTATGATCCCGCAGCGCCTTGGGGCACAGCTCCTTGAAGGCGGACATCTCGCCATCCCGGACGGCAAGCACCGCTTTGTCGTAGTCGCTGAGACGCAGAGGCCGCTGGCCTACCGTGTCCATGTAGGCGGTGATGCTCCCGGTCATGCGGCGCAGGAGCTGCTCGGTCTGGCCCATAGCCTCCTCCTGGCGTTCCCGCTGCTCCACCAGAGCATCAATGATTACCTTCTCCTCCTGCTGACTGAGATGCACCACTCTGCCGCCAGTGTCCTCCTTCGGACCGCCGACCTGCATATACCGGGCATGGGTGGCATGGTCGCCATGGAACGCCTTGGTAATGGCGGAAGCGGTGAGGAACATTCGGTCCATGTCGTTTCCGTTCTCGCCCAGGGTTTTGCCAGTGATAAAGCTCTCGGTCACGCTCTTTTTCTGCTTCTCGTCGTACCACTTGAGGTAGACATCCACGTACACGCCCTCGCTGGCTCCATAGTCCACGGTGCAGAACAGGTCCGCGTCCCGGGGGATCTCCCGGCCACCCTCCCACTCGCCGCGCAGCAGAAAATACTCGTCGGGCAGATAGCCTTGACCATCCAGCCTGAACTTCAGCTGTTCAAACACATCTTCCGCTGTGCGCTGGCCATCGTATTCCAGCTTCCGGGGATCGTCCGCGGAAGGTTTCCATTTCTCAAATTTAATAATCTCCATCGGTTCATAACTCCTTTTTCTTATTCACCGCCGTCAAAGCAGCCGCAGGGCATATTCAGTTCGTGGAACAGCTCACACCAGGCGATCTGGTCCATGTCCCCGGACACAAAATCCCTCCATGCCCAGTCCCGCCCCAGCCCTTTTACGGAAATGAGATTGGGCTTGGCGTTGTTCTCAATGGCGATGGCCCGGTCAAACAGGTCCCGATGCCGGTGGTAAAGGGTGCGGATCTCATGCCTCTTCATGGCTGGGCAGAAAAAACAGGAGGACTTGCCGGGCACCGGCAGGCCCTCCTGCTTGATAGCGGCGACGCATTCCTCACGTCCCCAGCCGCAATCGATGAGCGGATATTCTTTTCTGTATTTCTGGTCCTGCATATCATAGACGATGGCGTGGTCCCGGCGCCGCCCCTCACCGGCGTCGTAGCCGATGTACTTTACCACCTTTTCCCCTCTGGCCCATACGTCCCGGCAGGGCTGGTAATTGTTGCAGAACTTTTCCTGGGGCTCAATCTTGTGCTTGAGAGAACATTTCTTGTGCCCATAGGCCAGAGCGGGGAGGGTGCCGGAACGAAGGCACTCCTGCTCCAGCGTCAGCCGGTCCCCGTTGCGGTCCACGTACTCCACCACAATGATCTCGGGCATCCCGTGGGCGGTGAGCCAGCCGTTCATGATGGGCAGGTACTCATAGGTGTGGGGCTGCTCACAGCCAGTGTCCGCAAAAAGGATCAGGTCCACGGGGATCTGATTTTGGTGCATCCAGATCAACATAGCGGTGCTGTCAACTCCGCCGCCATATGCGACCACGACCATTATTTACCACCTGCCGTTCCGAACAGCTCCGCCTTGTGGAGCGGGGCTTCCACGATCAGGTGGAACCGCTCACTGCCGCACTTGTACAGGCACACGCCCTTGGTCGCGTTGTTGACGATCTCATACTCGGACCGCTCCAGTTGGAGGTTGTCCCTAAAAAACTTGGAGTCGATAGACCCGGCGTTGAACAGAAATTGATGGGCGGGGATGGAGAACAGGGGCCGGGTCAGCTCCGCGATGCCGGGGAGGTTGAAGTCCTCCAGGTTTTGGCTTGCCAGCATCACCGCCGAATCCTTTTTGCGCACCCGCTTCATAAAGCCTCGGATATACTCGATGGCGGTGGGATTGGACAGGAAAAGGTACAGCTCGTCGATGGAGGCCACGGCGTTCCCCTCAGTGAGCAGACGGTGGCTGAGATAGGAAAGCACATTGAACAGCAGGGCGTTGCGCACGCTGGCGGCGGCGTCGGTGAGCCCCTTGCAGCCGAACACCAGGAATTTGGCGCTGGTGATGTTGGTCTGGCCGTTGAAAAATTTGCTTTCCGCGCCCTTGCACATGGAATGGAGCCCAAGCAGGATCTCCTGGAGGAGCGTCTTGGGATAGAGGGGGTGTTCCTCGTCCTCGTAGTGCTGGTAGGCGTCCTCCACCACCGCGTACAGGTCGGAGAGGATGGGGTAATCCACCGGGCGCAGGCTGGAGAAGTCCGCGGTGTCGGTGATTCCGAATTTGGCGTACAGCCGCTCCAGCATCAGCTCGATGGCGTCCACGTGCCGGTCCGTAAAATCCTTGTAGGCCCGGAAGAAATCCTTCAGGAAGGAGATGTGCTGGCTCAGGCGGGAGCCCTGCTGGAAGGTGGCCGGGGCCTCGGGATCGTCCTCAGCGTCGTCCGCCCACAGCCTGGGTTCCAGGGGATTGATGCGGTACTGCCCGCCCATCAGGTCCACAAAGCACCCGCCCAGCTCTCCGCACAGTTCGGGGAGCTCATGCTCCGGGTCCAGGCAGATCACCGTCTTGCCGCTCTCTCGCAGATTGGTGAGCAGGAGCTTCATCAGATAGGATTTGCCCTGGCCGGAGTTGCCCAGGATGAGGACGTTGGCATTGGTCTTGTCCTCGGCGCGGCGGTCCAGGTCCACGATGAGGTTGCTGCCGCAGATGTCCTTGCCGATGTAAAATCCATTGGGGTCGGTCTTGCCGGAGTAGTTGTTGGGATCGAGGTTGGCCACCGACTTGGCGGGCAGCACCCGCTCAAACTGGGCGCCAAATGCGTTGTAGCCCGCCAGATTGGTACACAAAAAGCCCTCCCGCTGGCGGAGCAGCAGGGGGTCCACGGCGATCTTGGCGCGGGTCAGCTCCGCGACCACCTTGTCTTTGCACTTGCGCATATCGTCCATGGTGGCGCCGCTGGCGTCGATGTACACCGCGCAGTGGTCCAGGGGCTCCCGCTCCCGGTGGATCTGGGTGACCAGGGTGGACACGTCCCGCAGGTCGCTCTCCGCCGCCACGGACTGCTGGAGGTCGCTGGTGTTGGAGCGGTTCAGTCGGCTCCGGTTGCTGGCGTTCTGGATGATCTGCCGCTCCTCGGCGGCGGTGACCTGCCGGATATACTGCTGGATGTACACGCCCTTTTCCGCCCCCAGGTGGCTCAGCAGGGCGGGTTCCTCGGTGGCAGCGGGATAGCCCCGCACCGCCATGAAGGTGTGGTACGCGCCGCCGATCACGGCATAGTCCGAATTGAACTTGACCACGGAGGGCGCGGCCATGTCCAGGAAATCCTTGATCTGAGGGACAGCGGCGGGCTTTGCCGCCGCTTTTTTCTTTGTCTGCTTTTTAGCCATCGCTGTTCACGCTCCCCTCTCCGTCGAAATCAGGAAATTGCTCCGTCACCGCGTCCCGCTGGTAGTAGACGGCCAGCAGCCGCTTGATGTCCTGCTGTTCCGCCAGCCGGACCCGGAGTCCCCGGTCCAGGAGGCTTTTCTCCAGGTACTTGGGGTCAAAGGGATTCTCCTTGTCTACGGGGTAGGCCAGGGCGAACTCCCGGGCCGAGGCGGTGGACGCCTGGATGGCGTCCAAATGCTCCATATCCTGCCGCAGCAGCTTTCGGATGTGCGGGTCCGTTTCCCGGGCCAGCCGCTCCTGATAGAAGTGCTTGTTGGACAGGAAGGACTCCTTGGAGTCCATGGCCAGAAGGCGGACCGAAGGGGTGGTGCGCAGCAGGTCTGCCAGGACGTTCACCCGGCCGCGCACCCCGTCCCGGGAGAGGACGGACAGGTTGTCCGGCTTGAGCATAAAAAAGACCAGCTCCCCTTTGGCGGTCTTGACGCCGTGATCGGTGAGCTGGGTGATCCCCATGAGCTGGCGGGTGGACTGGCGCTCCCGCAGCTCCTTTTTCTGTTTTCTATTCATTTCTGGGCCTCCATTCATAATATTGCTGTTTGAGAAAGAGAAAGCACATGGCGTATCGGAGAAAGTCAAGAATGCTGGCGTCCTCCAGCCGGATGCTGAGAAATGCGTACAGGACGGTGGCAATGAGGGGCGGCACCAAGCCCATCTGGGCCAGCGCCAGAACGGACAGGATGAAGCCTACGCCGATGACCGCCACGTCCCGCAGAGCCCACAGCCAGAGCGTGGGCTTCGCCGTTAGATTGTTCGGATAAATATAGATGAGAAACACCTCCCGCAGATTTGATTTTTTGTTCTGGTTTTGATATGATTGGCACTGAAAGGGGTGCCGCACGATGAGCCAGCATGATCAGATCCGCCGCCAAGGCAAAAAAACAGCCTTGTGCGGTATGATGGCCGCATTGTCCGCAGTGGTTCTTTGCCTGGGCGGTATGGTCCCGCTGGCCACCTTCACCTGCCCCATACTTGCAATGCTGTGTCTGATCCCTGTTCTGTGCGAGTATGGAACGGGAACGGCTCTGCTCCTCTACGGGGCGGTGTCCATCCTCGCCCTGTTGCTGGGACCGGATAAGGAAGCGGTCCTGTTTTACACATTTCTGGGCTGGTACCCCAGTGTCCGCTCCAGGGTGGACAGCATTCATGTACCAGTGCGCTGGCTGGTAAAGTGCGGCCTGTTCACCCTGGCCATGATGGCGATGTACGCCCTTGCTCTGTATTTATTTCGGTTGGAAGCGGTGGCGGAGGAGTTCGCCGGGTATTCCAACGTCATGGTGTTTGGGCTGCTGGTCTTGGGCAATGTGACCTTCCTGGCCTTTGACCGGGTTCTGGCGCGGTTTTCCGCGCTGTATCAGGAAAAGCGGAAGCGGTAACGAAGAACCACGGCTTCCGCCGTGGCGCTTCTTATGAATATGGCGCTTGGCTTCAGGGAGTGGGCCGCTCGCTGCGGAGCGCCGCCAACCCATTTTGGCAGGCGGCGGCGTGCCATTCCAGTGTCTTCGTCATCATTGCCTCTGCGGGCTCAATGGCGCCTTCCAGTGTAAGCTGGCCCAGCGGGCGCATATCGATGCCCAATGCGGGACATTGGAGGAACAGTTTTCCGGGGTGGTGGAAGTGAGGGCAGATAACGGCCTCGCCCCAGCCGGGGAGATTGGCGAAAAGGGTTTCGCTGTCTGGGATACCCCGTTGGCCCGCCCGCATCCGTTTAGTCCACTGCAGCATTGCGCTCCGCCTCCTCCCGCTCCGCCGCGTCCAGCGCCTGCCGGATCAGGTTCAGCACGAATTCCTTCTGGCTTATCTTTTTGCCGGTGCGCTCGCTCTCCCGCTCCAGGTGACGCTTCAGCCGCTGAAACATCTCCTCCGGCATCTGAAAGGCCATGGTACGGATTCCTTCCGCCATTTTTTCTTCCCCCTTCTTCTCATAGTAGTTGGTGAGCAGCTCGGTGATGTACGCGCTCAGGGTCACCCCGGCCTGCTCCTGTGCCGCCCGGACCCGGCTGTGGAGCTCTGCCGGGATCATGGCGCATAAATTTTTCTGGTTTTCTGCCATATTGGCGCTTCTCCTTTCCTTTTTGGTAACGTAAGTATACTGATAACCGGGCCGAAAAGCTATTCACCATAAGCAACGAAGAAACCGGCTGAAACGAAGCATAACCAACTAACAGTCCGCCAAAATCGCCAGAGCCACGCAGTGCATCAGGTGATCTACGCATGGCACCGCGACGCTATTCCCCAGGCTCCGGTACCTGGGGGAGTCCTTCGCCCCCGGCAGTCCGGTCCAGCCGGACGGATAGCCCTGGAGCCTCTCGCATTCTACGGGCATGAGGCGGCGAAGAAGCATGACCCGTTTCATGCCGCACTCATTCCGATGCACACAGCGGCGGCAAAAGGAGTTTTCTTCTTCTCCGGGATCAGCTTCCACGCGCTGGGCCACCAGATCGGTGGCGTCCTTGTACTGCCTGGCCGCGACGGTGGAGGCCGTATCGGATTCCACGAAGCGGTCCACTCGGTTTCGGGCAAAGGCTCGGTCCTCGATAATTGGGAGATTTCCCCCGCCCGTCCCGGCCCGAGCGGACAGGGTGGGGGCCACCTCATGGGGCCCGGTATAGCGGGCATCCTTGCCGTGACTGTCGTACAAAACTAATGGTTGGTGACCATGCTCCTGGGCCCGAAGGGTGCCGGTCACGTTTTCGGTCACCTCCATGAGCTGGCCACCCTGGTCGTTTAGACATAGTACAGTCGGCATCATATTTCCGCTGGGTGTGCCTTTCAGCGTGGGCGCGACTTCCTCCTGGTAGCCGATGCCCCCGGCGGACGCCCCCGCGCCGGCGCAGAACCCCGCAGTGAAGACCAGGCCGCAGGGGTTCCGCCCACCTTTTCCGTCTGCGCCCGCCATGGTGGGGGCAATACTGTCCGGGGTGAAAACGCGGGCCTGCTGGGTGTCCCAGGGATTCAGGCACTCGGTGGTCAGGACGCAGGGATAGCCCTGTCCGGCCTGCCCGCCGCCTCCGCTCAGGGCCGTATGGCGCTCGGGGATCAAAAAACATTCGCCGTTTCCCTTGCTCACAATTCCCGCCGCGAAGGTATGCCGGGGTTCGGGCATCAGCTCGCAGGGCGGGATCAGCTCCGCCTGAATCAGCAGCGCCCGTTCCAGGGCTGGCGGCAGAGGCTTGCCCCGCACGTCACTCCTGCGCAGGATACCCAGGCAGGCTTTTCGGGATAAAGAGTATTTGGAGGGAGCGGCAGCCTCCAAAATCTGCGACAAGAAAGATTCTACGACGTTCTTGGGGCACTCCGAAGTGTTTAGCATTCCAGGTGACCCAAGCCACGCAGGATCTTTCTCCCAGCACGGCCCCAGCATATTCCCAGCGTCCGCCCGGAGGTTCAACCACATGAAGGTGTGGTTCTTCAATGTGGAGGAACGCCTCGAGGACCGCTTTAAAATCGCTGCCTTGGGGTGATCCGCTGCTATAGGAGCCGGGCACGTTTTCCCACACGGCGATTCTGGGCCGAACAGCGATACCTGTCCTTCCACGTCTTTTATCCGCCTCCCTCATCTCTGAAATAATGCGTATTTGTTCAAAAAACAGGCCGGAACGCTCTCCCGCAAGGCCCTTTCTAGCCCCAGCCAGCGAGACATCCTGGCACGGGCTGCCTCCGCAGATAATGTCCACCGGGGGCAGTTTACCCCCGTCCAGTTTGGTGATGTCCCCCAGGTGGACCATATCGGGAAAATGCGTTCTGGTCACCTCAATGGGGAGCGGCTCGATCTCGCTGGCCCAGACTGGGGTGATGCCGTGCCGCGCCGCCGCCAGGGGGAAGCCGCCGATGCCATCGAAGAGGGAGCCCATGGTCAGCATAGCTGATCCATAGAGGGACCGGGCGGCTGTTCCTGCCCTATGTCCCAGCACAGCTCGTCAGGGGGACGGTGCAGGATATCCTCCGTGCTGACGCTCCTGACCGGGATATCCAGCTCCTTGGCGAGCTGCTCCTCGGCTGCCATGCCGGAGCTGATGACGTCGCCGCACAGCCACAGCTCGTCGCACAGGGCCAGCATCTGATTGCCCATGTTCATCCCCAGCTCCCGCTGAGCGGGATCGTTGTCATCCAGCATTTGAGGATACAGCAGGTGGGGCGCGAAGGGAGTGACGCCCTGAGCCATTGCGTACAAGCAAGCCTGCCGGGCGAAGTCGAGGTTTGTTTCCACGTCCCCGGACAGCGGCGAGGCGATGTAGACCAGTTTTCTCATTGTGAAGATCTCCTTCTCCGAATTATTTGCTCACCGCCGCCGCGACAATCTGGGTGGTGTTCACCGCCATCTGAGCGGTGTGGACGGCGGAGGCCAGGCTGGCCTTGGTGGAGGTGTCCAGTCCGAAGGCTCCGGCGATCCGGGGCACCTCACCCGCGGACAGCATCAGGCCCAGCCCCATCAGAGCGTGGTCGCTGAACACCATGAGCCCCGCCACCAGGATGGTAGCCTGTAAAAAGGCGGTAAGGCACAGGCCGATGATCTGCTTGCACCAGTGGGTGAAGCCGTCGCTGTAGCCTCGGGGGACGCTGAACATATACAGCGACCCCACCGCGATCTGGATGAGCAGGATGCCGCCCCGCTTCAGGTTGGCGAAGAACACTTTCAACACCGCGTAGGCCATGAGGATGACGCAGAACAGCATCATAATAGGGTTGAAGGTGGGCCCGCCGAAGATAAAGTCCGCCCCGGAGGCGATGAGTCCTGCCGGTGTGGTCAGCTTGGTGATGATGTTCTGGCCCAGCGCCCCAATATTCCCCAGCCCGGTGATGGCGGAGGTGAGGCCGACCTGCAGCGACACGGAGAGCGCGTACAGCCGGACGGGGACGGTGGAAAACAGGCTGACAGCCATAAAGCCCTTGAGGCAGTTGATGGAGGTCTGGCGAATATTGCCCCGGCCCGAGGAATACTCGATGCCGAACTCGAAGCAGGACACCACCAGGCCGACGCCAAATAGAGCCCAGCCCAGTTGGTTGAAAAACTGTACTACGCTCCGCACCCAGGGCAGGTCGAAGAGCTCCACGCCCATATTGCCCATGAGGCCGAAGAATGCGCCCAAAAAGCCCACAGCCTGGCTGTATGCCCAGTCCAGGAGCTCATCCAGGACGGTGGACGCGACAAAGTCCCATATAAAAATGTTGAACACCTCGTTTCAAAATGGCCGTACCCGTGAAAGCTGTTGGGCGCGGCCATTGCTTTTATTAGAGTATCAGGCGCATAAATCAGGAAAGTTTTTCACTCATGGTGGCACACGCCTGTTTTTCTGTGGTATAATAATACACTCAGGACCCGACGCCGGACTTGAAGCCGGAGGATAATTCCATCTGTCCGAAGTCGGGTTCTGTCCGGAATATCCGATTCATGGCCATGCTCCGGTACTTCGGGTTGAGCTCAATGCCGAGTATATTTTAATGTATAAAGCGAGGGCGGGCCCATGACCTATGGTGAGTTCAAAACCCAATACCACGTCCGGCTCAATCGCCAGCAGGAGGCGGCGGCGCGGCAGGTGGACGGTCCGGTTCTGCTCCTGGCGGTGCCGGGAAGCGGCAAGACCACCGTGCTGGTCACCCGTCTGGGGTACATGATCCATTGCAGGGGCATCCGCCCGGAGAACATCCTCACCGTTACATACACCGTTGCCGCCACAAAGGACATGAAGGCCCGGTTCATCCGTTTTTTCGGCAAGGATCATGCGGACAAGCTCACCTTTCGCACCATCAACGGCCTGTGCGCGGTGGCGATCCGCTATTATGCGGGGAAAAAGGGCACTCAGCCCTTCGCCCTGGCGGACGATGACAGCCGCCTAAATGCCGTGGTTCGGGAGCTGCTGTCCAAGGGCGGAGGCGGCTATCCCCCGGACCAGCAGGTCAAGGAGGCCCGCACCCACATCACCTATTGCAAAAACATGATGTTCAGCGATGCCGGCGTGGAGGCCCACAAGGTGGACGGCATGGATTTTCCGGCAGTCTACAAGGGTTACCAGGCATTCCTGCTCAAAAACCGCCTGATGGACTTCGACGATCAGATGGTGTTCACCTACCGCATCTTCCGGCAGTACCCGGACATTTTGGCCCACTTCCAGCGTCGCTGGCCCTATCTCTGCGTGGACGAGGCCCAGGACACCTCCAAAATCCAGCACGCCATCCTCCGCCTGCTGGCGGCCAAGTCCCGCAACATCTTCATGGTGGGGGACGAGGATCAGAGCATCTACGGCTTCCGGGCGGCGTGGCCCCAGGCCCTGCTGGAGTTTGAGCAGGTCTGGCCGGGGGCCAAGGTGCTGATGATGGAGACCAACTACCGCTCCACCAGGTCCATTGTGGAGGCGGCGGACGCCTTCATCCAGCGCAACGAGAGCCGCCGCCCCAAGCATATGCACACAGACAATGTCCAGGGCGCGCCGGTGAAAATGGTGCCGCTGGCGGACTACAACCGTCAGTACCGCTATCTGCTGAAGGTGGCCCAGAACTGCAAGGAGCAGACGGCGGTTCTCTACCGCAACAACGACAGCGCCCTGCCCCTCATCGATCTGTTGGAGCGGGAGGGGGTGCCCTATGCCTGCCGCCAGCGGGAGGGCTTCTTCTTTACCAGCCCCATTGTCCGGGACATCACCGATATGCTGGAGTTCGCCTTCGACGACGCCAACTGGGAGAAGTTCCTCCGGTTTTACTATAAGCTGGATTTGAAGATCAAAAAGCCCGTCCTGGCGGGAATGCTCCGGGGAATGGCTGAGGACGAGTCAGTGTTTGACCGCCTGCTGGTCAACGAGGGGCTGGAGCCCTGGCAGTACGGGAAGATCAGGGCGCTCCAGACCCACTACTCGAAGTTCCCCCAGCTCACCAGCTTTGCCGCCATCCAGCGGCTGGTGAAGTTCATGGGGTACGGGGATTATCTGCGAGAGCAGAAGATGGACACATCCAAACTGGATGTGCTGCTGTCCCTGGCCAACCAGACCCCGGCCACGGGGCCGTTCCTGCTCCGCTTGCAGGAGCTGAAAGACACCATCGAGAGCATGGAGCCTGACCTGGCCTGTCCCTTCGTGCTGTCCACCATCCACGCCAGCAAGGGTTTGGAGTATGACCGGGTGATCCTCATTGATGCGGTGGACGGCACCTTCCCCTCCGACCCGCTCCCTCACGACGAGGAGGGCAGAGCCGCGTTAGAGGAGGAGCGGCGGCTGTTCTATGTGGGCGCCACCAGAGCGAAGAGGCAGCTAGAGTTTTTGTGCTACGAGAGCCGGTTCGGGGAGCCCACGGCGGTGGGCCGGACCTTTATCGACCAGCTTTTGGGCGAGGAGCCGCCCGAGCCGGAGTCCCAGTTCAACCCTCAGCCCAAGCCAAAGAAGGCTAAAGCAAAGCGCACCGCCTATGAGGACGGCCCCACCCCGGCCCAGCTGGCGAGGCAGCAGGAGGACTTCATGGCCGGGACCGAGGTAGTGCATAAGCAGTTCGGAAAGGGTGAGATCCTGGGCCGTCTGGACAGCGTTGCGCTGATTGCCTTTGAGGACATCGACGAGGTGAAGCGCATCGAGCTGACCACCTGCCTCAAGAAAGGGCTGCTCCGGCTGGCGGGGCAGTGAGCGGCGTCAGATGCCGATGATGGTCCAGATGTAGGTGGGGGCCAGCAGGACGAACACCAGACAGGCGAACAGGATGGCAGGACCGGCCCACTCGAACTGGCCATGCTTTCGATAGTCGAAGTAGGCCATGGCCAATTTACCGAAGAAGGCGATGGCCAGGATCATGTCCAGCGCGGGGAAGACCACGTTGTTGACCACGGTCTTGATCTGGCCCGCGGCGTCCTTCCAGGTGCTTTCCACCACGTCGGCCACACCGGAGCCGCCCGTGCCGCCGCCCGAGGAGGCAAAAGCCGGGACGCAGCACAGGGCGCACAGCAGCAGGGCCAGGAGCATAGGATAAATACGGATATGAGATTTTTTCATGTGCGTTTTCCTCCTTATAAATAGGTGGGAGGGCCGTTCCTGCGAACGGCCCTCCATTTCTTATCTCTGAACTCAATAGCCCGTTTTGGGAAGCGTGGGAATGATGGGCTTGCCGTAGACTTTGGTGGTCCAGCGGGTGACCGCCTGAATCCACTGGCCGTTGTAGACGCCGCCCACGTCTGCGGTGTTGGTGAAACTGCTGCCGCCTTTCACGGTGTTCAGCACTTTGCAGTCCACTTTGGGGGCCTCCACCTGGCGGAAGTTGGAGGGGACTACGCCGAACACCAGCATAAACTCGGTGACGTACTCGTTGGAGGCCAGACCCAGCGCCGTGGGGGAGGCGTCCAGAGTGTGGTTTTTGGCGGTACTCAGGTTGTCGTACATAGTACGGTACTCGCCATTGCTCAGGTTGGTCTTGTACACCGCCTTATAATTGCCCGCTGCATTATAGGTGCCGGTAAAGATCTTGTACAGCCGGACTGCCTGGGTGGGCAGCGTGTCCCTCCAGTAGAAGGAGGTCAGCGCGGTGGTGGAGTTGTTGCCGATGTCGGAGAAAGTATAGCGAATGCCCTGGCCCGGCATGACCTCGGCGTAGCCGGTCTTTTTGATGGACACATTGGTGGACAGCGCCTTGTTGGTCATGGCAACCTTCACGATCTGGCCTGCGTACTCGATTTCCGCCTCAATGGGGGTCTTGTCCAGGCCATAAAAGTCCGCGGCCTTGGATTCAACCACCTTATAGCGGCCAAGCGGCAGGGGCTTGGACACGGCCACGCCGTTTTTGTCTGTCCTGACGGTGTCCACCAGGTTGCCGGTGCGGTAGTGGTAGATCTCGAACTCCGTACCGGGGATGGGGGTACCGGCGGGCCAGCCGTTCATGGAGTTGTAGTCCTCGGAGGTCTTTTTGATCTGAATCTGGCCTGTGATCGGGGTGTTCTGCCACTCAATGAGGGTCACCTCGCCCGCCTTGACGTAGACGGTCTTGCGCTGGGTGTCGGGGATATAGCCCTCATTTTCCATCTCCCGCAGGTAATAACGCCCACCATCCGTCAGGTCCTCAATATACACGTACCCCTGGTCGTCAGAGGTGTATTGGCCCACGGGCCGGTTTGCGCTGTCATAGAGAAGGAAATCGACCCCATAGAGGCCCTCGCCGGTGACGGAATCCGTTTTGTGAATCAAAATCCCGCTGAAAGCCTTATTTTCCACGGTCAAAGTGGTGTTTTTGCCATCCTTCACGTTGAAGGTGTGGTGGGAGGAGTCCAGCTTATACTCCTTGGGGCACTGGGTTTCTACGGCGTAATAATTGCCCGCGTCCAGCTGGAGGGTGGCACGGCCCTCGCTGTCGGTGGTGATGGTGTCCACCAGAGCGTCGTCATCGGCGCGGCGGATCTCGAAGGTGACGTTGGGGATGCGCTTCTCCTTGTTGCCCTCCACCACCTTGATCAGCTCAAAATTGCCTGTGGGGGAATTGTAAAACGTGATATACTGCGTATCGTTCGGATTGACCTCCACCGTCTGGATCTGGGTGGCCGGGTCAATGGAGTAGCCGGGAAGGGTTTTGGTTTCTTTCACAACCACCGTACCCGTGACAGACACCCGGATTTCTCCGTTTTGATCCGTCTGGAAGATGCCCTTGGAGGAGAGGTGGCCATTGTCCGCGTCCACATATCGCCCGTCCGGGTAGGTCAGCTCAAACTGCACCCCGCTCAGCGGCTTTTTCGTCACGGAATCCAGTTTGCGGATGACGAGGGTGCCCGCGCGCTCGTTCCAAAAGACCAGCTCTGGGGCCTGTTTCCCGGATTTGATGGTAATGGTTTTGGGTTCGCCGCTGAGCACGAAACCCTCCACGGTGGCGATCTCCTGGGCAGTAACAGCAGTGCCCGGCTCCAGGTCCGGGATCACAATTTCGCCCGCCGAATTGGTGTAGAAGGTCCCATCACCCGCGCCGATGGGCGCGCCGAAGCCGTCCGTCAGCTTGAAGCACACCCCGGCCAGAGGTTCCCGGTTGGTCCCGGTGATGTACTTTTTGATGGTGAGAGTCATTTTGCGGTCGTTCTCTACGACCACGTCGTTTCCGCCAGTGCCAGTGCCGGTGTTGGTCCCGGTATTGCCGCCAGGCACGGTCACAGTGCCGCCCCCGGTGCTGCTGGAGCTCCCGGTGAGGGTATTGGCGCCGTTTTTCACGGTGATGACCTGGGGCGTGGTGTTGAGGACGTACCCGTCAGGCACCTTGGTTTCCACCACCTGCACGGTGCTGCCGGGGATGAGTCCGGTGACAGTGGCGGTGCCGTCCTTCCCGGTGGTGCAGCGGGCCAGCACGGCCCCATTGCCGTCCTTGATGGCAAACTGGGTGTTGGGCACGGGCTTCCCAGTGACCGCGTCCAGTTTCGTGATGGTGAGAGAACACAGGGGTTCGTTGAGGTAGGTCAACGTCTGCGTGTCCATGGGGTTGACGGTGACGGTCTGCACCTGTGTGGACTGGTCGATCACATAGCCGGGGGCAGCCTTGACTTCCTTGACCACCACAGTGCCGGTGATACCGTCGATACGAATCTGCCCTTTGTCATCGGTGCTGTACAGGCCGTTGGAGGACAAATGGCCATTGTCCGTGTCCACATAGCCGCCATTGGCGTAGGTCAACTGGAACTGTGCGCCGGGGATCAACGCGCCCGTCAGAGCATCCTTTTTCTCGATGACGAGTGTCCCGGCACGTTTGTTCCAGAAGGTCAATTGCTGGACCTCGCCGCCCTTGATCAAAATATCCTGGGGAGTGCCATCCAGCACGAAGCCCTCCACGGTCTTGATCTCGCGCACCTTCACAGTGGTGCCGGGTTCGATGCCCTCCAGGACGATCTCGCCCGCTTTGTCGGTGTAGTAGCGCCCATCGTCGGGCCCCACCGCTGCGCCGGAGCCGTCAACCACTCGGAAGCAGACGCCGGACAGGGGCTCGTTCTCGGTGCCTTCGATGAATTTGCGGATGATGAGGGTCGTGCCCGGCTCGTTATCAAAAATCAGGCCGTTGGCCACGCCGGAGCGGACCACGATGTTTTTCGGAGTCTCATCCAAAATATAGCCGGTGGGAGCCCGTTTCTCGGACACAACGACAGTGGAGTTGGGGGCCAGCCCGGTGACGGTGACAGTGCCATCGGTGCCAGTGGTATAGAGGCCGTTGTTGGGGCCAATCACATGGCCGGAGCTGTCCCGAACCAGGAACTCCGCGCCCTTCAAAGGCTTCTTGGTCACGGCGTCCCGCTTGAGGATGGTGAGGGTACACAGGGGATCGTCATAAAAGCGCAGCGTTTGAGTGTCCCCAGCGTTTACCACCACAGTCTGCGGGGTGGGGTCTTTCCGGTAATTATCCGGGGCCTTTTCCTCGGAAACCACATAGGTGCCGGGGAGGAGCTTGGAGAGCACGATCTGCCCGTTCATATCGGTGGTGTAAATGCCGTTGGAGGAGGTCAACCCCTCGTTATCAGGAGTGAGCTCACCATTGGCGTTCATGACCTTGAACTGAGCGCCGCTCAACGGCTGCTTGGTGATTTTATCATATTTCTCGATTACCAATCCGCCCTTGCGGGTGTTTGTCACGATCACCGTCTGCGTGTCGCCGCCCTGTCCGATGACTACGTTGGTGCTGGGGGTGTCAATGACGTACCCGCCGTCCGGAGCCTTGATCTCGTTGATGATATAAGCGCCCGGAATAAGGTTGGAAATGCGGATCTCTCCCTGACTGTCTGTGGTAAAGATACCATTGGAAGTCAGGCTGCTGGTGCCGATCACGCCGTCCAGGCCCACCTCACAGCCAGCGGCTGTGGTAACGCGGAACTCGGCCCCAGGCAAAACCTCGTTGGTCTGAGAATCCCGCTTCTGGATGATGAGTTTGCCCTTGGGCTGGTCCTTGAAGGTCAGGACCACCGTCCGGCCCTCCTTCACCTGGATCGTCTGGCTCTGGGTGTCCAGCAGAAAACCAGCGGGGGCCCGCACCTCAGTCACGATGACGCTCTTGCCGGGGGTGAGGCCGTCGATGCGCACCTCGCCATTTTCATCGCTTCTGAAAATGCCGTTGGAGTCGCCGATGAGGGTCCCGTCCGAATAGGTCACCTTAAATTCGGCGTTCTGGAGGGTGACGGAGGGGTTTGTGGCGCACACCTTGCGGATCAACAGACTGCCGTCCGGCGAATTGTTGAAGCGCACCGTCACCACGGACTGCTCTCCGCTGTCCGCCAGATAGACCGTCTCGGAGGCTTTGACGATGTGATATCCATCGGCGGGATCGACCTCTTCAATAATGTAAGTGCCGGGGTTGAGTCCGGTCCACATGGCCATGCCGTTTTTGCCCGTCACCTTCTGTCCAATGACGGTGCCGCCCGTGCCGGACGCGCCGCCCAAATACCGCAGTTGGAAGGTACAGCCGGGGAGGGCTTGGTGGGTGACGGAATCATATTTTTCCACGGCAATGGCGTTTTTGGGCGCGTTTTCGAACTGAACCGTGTGGGTTTCGCCCGCTTTCAGATAGATATCCTGCGTATCGGGCGCTTTAATGGTAAAGCCGGGGGCACTTTCCAGTTCGCGGATGCGGTACCAGCCGGTGTCGATATGCTCCAGCACGATCTCGCCGCTGGCGTTGGTCTGGAACACGCCCAGATCGTTGAGCTCCCCGGTGATGGTGTCGTCGCTGCCCCGCCAGATCTGGAACTTCACGTTGGCGATGGGGCTATGAGTGACACTGTCCACCTTCAGCACCTTGAGGGTGGGTTTGAGGATATTGGTCAGCTCGATGGTGGTGGTGTGGTCCGGCTCCAGCTGCACCACATGGACGGTGTCGTCATGCACATAGTTGGGGGCGGGCTCCACCTCATAGACCTTATAGGCGCCGGGCCGGAGGTTCTCCCAGAAGATCATGCCGTCCTTGTCGGTCTGGCGCTGATCGGTGAAACCGCCGTCCACCTCCTCGATTTTGAAGGTGGCGTTGGGAATGGGCTTGTTGGTCTGCCGGTCCAGCTTCAGCAGGCGGACGCCGGGCAGTTTGGAATTGACGAAATCGACCGTCACGTCCTTGTCCTTCTCGGCATCGATCCAGACGGTTTTCCGGTTATTCGAGTCCAAAATGTAAGGCTTGGGGACGTCAACTTCCTCGATTTCATAACACCCAGAAGGCATAGACTCCAGCACGGCCTTGCCGTCCGCCCCGGTGACCACGTCGTTCTCGTAGCCCAGGTTAACGCCCCGGATGTGGAAGCTGGTGCCGGGGATGGGGTCGCCGGTCTCGGCGTCCCGCTTCTGGATCGTCAGGGTGCGCTTGTGATGGTTCATCTTCGTGACCACGATGGTCTGCTCCCCCTGGAGGTCTTTAGCCTCCACATGGACGCCGACGGGGCTGCGGTCGCAGTCGAAGCCGGCGGGAGCGGAAACCTCCCGGAACTCATAGTAGCCTTCGGTGACATTGGACACGGTGATGGTACCGTCCGCCTGGGTTTCCTCGGTGGAGATCACTTGACCGTCCCGGAGGACCACAAAAATGGCCCCAGGCAGAGGCTGATTGCTCTCGTCCACTTTCTTGAGCTGGACTTTGACCTTGCTGGAGTTTTCAAACACCAGAGACACGTCGGTTTTGCCATCCCAGACAAAGGGCTGCTTCACCTTGGACACATCGGAGCTCAAAATATAGCCCTCGGGCGGGGTGATCTCCTCCGCGAGGTATGCCCCGGTGGGCAGCTTGGAAAAATCTAGGTCATCCTTTAGAATGTAGCCGCCGTCCTTGGTGGTGTACTCTCCGAAGAAGCTGCCGCCGTCATCCAGCTTCACGCTGGTGATGCGGATGACCGCGCCGGGGACGCCCTCGGTGGAATCGTCCGCGTCTACTTTTCGGATAGAGCCGGTACCCGGAGTGGGGTTGTCCGGGGTGGGGGTATCGGGACCCTCGGGCTCATTATAAAAAGTGAAGACGCTGTTGGCGGAACCGCTGGGCATGACGGTCACCAGCTGGGAGGCGGTCTGGGCCACATAGCCCTCCGGCACGGCGTCCTCGGTGATCAGGTACTGACCGGGGGTAAGCCCATCCGCCGCCTTGGTCAGCGTGACTGTACCGTCCGCGCCGGTGGTCTTGGTAACGGAAAAGCCGCCCGCTTCATCCGCGCTCTTAATGGTGAAGGACACGCCGCTCAGAGGCTTGTTAGTGCCAGCCTCCAGTTTTTTCACCGTCAGGCTGACATCGGTCGTATCGGGCTTGTCCTCCGGCACGGCGATCAAAAGCCGCTGCATAGGGACCCCGGACTGACCCGCCAGCTTCCAAGGCTGGCTCTTGTCCCACTCGTAGATCCACAGGTGATAGTTCTTGTAGTATTCCGAGTGCTCCAGCACCAGCTTGACACCGGCGCTGACATAGTCATAGGCCGAGTTGCCGGTCGCCCCGCCATCGGAGCTGTCAATGATGGAGTGGATGTCGATCTTGCTCCAATCCTTGATAAAACTGGACTGGCCGTAGGTGTCATGGTACAATTTCATCGCCGCCACGAACTCCTCGGCGGCCTGGTTGATGAAGCCCTCCCGGTCCGAGTTCACGTCCTTCAAAATGCCGTGCTCATAGTACCAGGACATGGCCTGAGCGACCATAAACCAGATGTCGGACCAGTATTGGTTCCAGTGCTCGGCGGCCACCGCGTTGCCCGCGTCAGTGAAATTCCCATAAGTGTGGGAGTAGATGAAAGTGAGCAGGACTTTCAGCGAGGGGTGGGTGACCTCCTCCTTATAGTTCCATTTCTGGCCGTTGGCGGCGGGACCCAGGGTGCCCTTCTGATAGGCGCACAGGGCGCGGGTGGGGCCGTAGCCGGGCACCTCCACCTGCTCGTCAAACACGTAAGGCAGGCCCACGTTGTTGATGACGCTGCTGGCGGCGCGGTAGCGCACGGACCGTCCGCCGATCTTCATGTAGTCCGAGGATCGCTGGGTGATGGAGCCGGGGGCGCTGGACAGTCCGGCGGCAAAAGCCGACAGCGGCAGGACGCCCATGACGAACACCAGGGCCAGAAGCAGACTGATGGCGCGCTTGATAATCGTATTTTTCAAGATGTTTTCCTCCTTGAAATGAATGCGGGGCCGGACTGTGTTCAGTCCGGCCCCGTCATGTTTGATGTTGTTCGATCATTCAGGGTATCGTGTGTACAGGATGTATGCTGGCTGTTTCTCCAGCCACCAGCGGAAGTATTGCCCGCTCCACAGGACCTGTTGATCCGTTCCGCTCTCGGTGGTCATAATGTAGCCGTCCTTTTTGCTGACCACCACCACTACATGGCGGGAGACCGTGTCATCGTATTCCACCAGGTCACCGGGGCGGATCTGGTCCCAGGTAGGTCTGTCGATCCGCCGCCAGGGCAGATCCCCGAAGACGGCGTCGGAGCACAGGATAGCCCAGCCCGCACAGTTTCGGTTGCTGACGCCGTATGGCCCGCCGCTGGAGGAAATGTACGGGCCGGGGTAGATAGAGCGGGGTGGATACTGCTCCTTCAGCCTTGCCAGGGAAGCCTGCGCGGTTTCCTCAGTGACGGTATGGGAGGCGGGCGCGGGCTGTATGGTTGGTGCAGGTATGGTCACCTCCTCGATGTAGGGGGAAGCGGGAGCGATATGGACGGTATTGGTGGCACCGTCATATGTGACGCCAAAATCCACCGCTTTCCCGATGTCCCGGAGTTTTACGAAGTTATTGCCGTGGATCTCGTATGCCTCGAATTGGACCCGCTGGCCGTCCACGCAGAAGGTCTGGCTGGTGGGTACGGCGGTAAGCTGCTGGACGGCGGCGCTGGCTGGCCCGCACAGGGCCAGGCCGGTGAGGATGCCGATCCCCATAAATATCGCTTCTCTTTTTCTGCTCATGATGTGCTCTCCCTTCCATTATGATCGTGCTTTTGGTAAGCAACAACATATCGAAGAACCGGGGAGAAGTCCAGAGGAACAAAGCAAAGCCTATGGAGAAAAACCGGGACCGAAACGAAGCATATTACACAGCGGCGCTCATGCCTCCCGGGCGGTGACACACCAGCGGTAAGCGGGCTGGTCCTCCACGCAGGTGTAAAGGGTGATCTGATTGGCGGCGGTGGGTTCCAGGCCGGAGGTGTCATTGACGGACACCTTTGTGACGGCGCTGACGGCATAGGTCCGGGTACCCAGCTTGGTGGTGAAGGTGATGGAATCGCCGGGGCTGAGGGTATGGATCTTGCCGAAATCATTGCGCACCCCCCGATTGTGCCCAGCGATTGGGATGTTGCCTAACCAGATACTGGTGCCGGTGAAGTGGCCCGCACCCTTCAGCAGCGGAGCGCTGTCCGTGCCCTCATAGACGCCCACGGTCAGGCCGATAGAGGGGATCTTGAGGGTGCCCAAGCTGCCGTTGCTGTAGTAGAGGGCGCTGGTGACCTCGGTGAAGCCCGCCGAGGTGGAGGGAGCGGTAGAGGTGCTGGTGTCCACAATGGGATAGCTGCCGGTCCCGGTTCCTCCGGGGGCGGTCGCAGTGGTGGAACCAGGGGCGGCGGTGCTGCCGGAAGAGGGCGGCATGACCACGGCCACGTTCCCGTTCACCTGTCCGGCCCCCGCCATCTGGGAGGGGACCAGGTTGGGCGTCAGATACTCGCCGGTGTTGAGCATATAGCTGGTGGGGGAGCCGAAGCCGGGCGGGATCAGGGCGGTGGACTTGCTCAGGTCCTCGTTTTTCATGGCCCCGCCGTCGGCGGTGACCACCGGCTCAAAGGAAGTAGGCTTGCCGTACTCCGGGTCGCCGGGGGCGTTGATGTTGTACTCCAGCGCATGGGCGGGGGCCGCGCACAGGGCGCAGACGGCGCACAGGCTCAGGGCAGTGGTGATCAGACGCTTCATCTTGTTCATTGAGATTCCTCCTCAATTTCACAGCCGCTCTCGCGGCGCTCCTTGATGAACAGGGCCACACCAATGCCAGCGCCCGCCAGGGCCACCAGCCCCAGGGGGACCAGCACATAGCCCCAGTGGAACTGGACGGGGGCGGCGGGTTCCGCCACATCGCCGCTGGGCTCGGGGTCAGGCTCGGGGGTGGGCTCCACAGGATTCAGCGGCGTGCCTTCAAAGATGGCCACATAGCGCACCTTATTCAAGGCAATGCGGCTGACAGTGCCGCTGTAGTCGGCGGTGACCACATAGCCTTTCACGTAGGAACTGGTGGCGCTGCCGGTGTAGGTGGCGATGGCGGTGAAGCGGTCGCCCACGGCGTAGCCGTCCTCGTTGGCGGTGTTGTCGGTCTGCCAGTCGATGGAGGCCAGCTCCAGCGTCCTGCCGTTGTCGGTAATGGTCTTGGGGATGTAGGACGTGTCCTGCCCCGCCAGGTTGGGGTAGGAGCGGGTGGCGGACACCGCCCGGGTGGAACTGCCGTAGCCCGCCACGTTGACCTGGACGGTGTCCAGCTTCAGCGACAGGGTGCCGGTGAGCCCATCGTCAGTGGTGAACTCCCGCTGGGCGGGGAGCAGGGCCAGCACGGACTCCATGTCTTTGTTTTTGCTGTTCAGGGTGACGGTTTCGGTGTGAAATCGCTCCTCGCGCTCGGGGGACTCCTGCTTGAGCAGATCGGTGAGGGTGTAATAGAAGCCCTCCTGCTCGAAGTCGGAGCGGGAGATGCCCGCGGGGTCCTCCTCGGGACCCAGGTCGTACACCTTTCGGATCTGAACGCCGTCCTCGCTCCGGGTCACCGACGTCGGATAGCAGACAGTTGGCGGTGCCGCCGCCAGCACAGTGGGGGCCAGCGCGGCGGTGAGGGCCAGCGCCAGCAGGCAGGGGATGATCTTGCGCTTCATTTCAAATTCCTCTTTTCGTTTTTATTTTGATCAACGCGCTCTTTTGAACGCTGGATCAACTGGTGAAATTCCCACGGGGAAACCTGGAGGGACTTGTAATTGCCCCGGCTGTCCATGCCACAGGCGCTGATCTGGACCACCAGGGGGTACTGGAAGGCATTCTGACCAGTACGGTAACGCCGCTTGAACTCGGCGGCGGACAGCCTGCCGTCGCCTGCCACATAGATCCACTGGGCGGCGGTATAAAAGTCGCCGGGCTCATCGGGCCAGAGATACCGATCTCGCAGGGCGCGGGGGAGCTTGTCCCGGTCCGGGGCGGGGATGACGCACTGATGGAACAGGCAGTAACGGATATGCAGCCGGGAGGCCAGCTCCTGCGCCGCCTCCATGATCTGGGGAGCGGATTTCCACATGGGAAATTCCAGGAACCTCAGCACCATCACATCCTCGCCCTCCCGGTCATTGGGGAACAGAGGAAGGCACTGGATCAGGTCGATGGCGTCAATGCCCCGCTGGACGCCCAGCGTTTTGCGGTTGGCGGCGGGCAGGGCCTTATATGCCCGGACGGCGTCGGAAAGGCTGTGAAAATGGGACGTATTCAGCGTCCCTTCCCACAGGTTGTCCACCACGTAGAACTGGAGCACCGCCCTCACCTCATTTCCATGCCGCCCTGGGCGGGGCCGCTGTCCTGCTGCTGGGCGGGTTCCTCCTGCTGCTGGACGGGGGTGCGAAGCTCCGTCAGCTTTTCCTGTGCCCAGTCCGGCAGGTACTGCTCGTCCAGTACACCGATGAAGTCGGTGCGGTTCCAGCGGGCCTTTTCCCCATCGCCCAGGCTGGTAGCGAAAACCGCCCGCCCACTGGAGGTGGGGGAGAGTCCGAATCCGCTTTGCCCGTACCAGAGCTGGTTTTGGGCGGACAGGCAGCTCTCTTTCAGCCGGTCAGGCCGCAGGACCAGCACCTTCCCTGTATAATTCGTATCCCCTGTGCCGCAGTGTTCCGGTCCAAACAGCCCCTGCGCCTGGTATGCGGCATAGGTCTGCTGGAGGAACTGCGCCAGCAGGGACCTGTCCGTCTGGACCTTAAACTTTTGGTCGCATTTGTCACGGGGAACAAGGACCTCCCATGCCCAGCGGAAGCTGTCCTGTTCACAACTCACAGCGTCATCGCTGGTCAGGCTGTTAGCCAGGACAAACTGCACGCGGTGGAAGCCATATTTCTCCAGAACAGATTGCGCGCTGCCGCTGGAGAGGGTGTCGGGAGTGCTTTCATTGGCATGATTCTGGATAGCCCTTTCAATGGCCCGGGCGCACTCCACATTCAGTTGGAAGCTGTCTTTATATTCCTGCGTCTCGGCCTGTCGGCGGGCCTGCGCCCGGGACTCCCGGTAAACGGGAGGATATTCATGCTTCATAGATGATCTCCTCCGACGTGATCAGATTGTCCAGATGCCCCGGACAGATCCCGGCCAGGGTCAGCGCCTTGCGGACAATGGACGGAACATCGGTGATGTCGTGCTCGTAGTCTGCGGCGGTGACCAGCATCTCGCCCTCGTCCACGAAAACCTCCAGCTTGGCATCCAGTGGGATGCCCGCTTCCTCCCGCGCCGCATCATCGACCGTGACTCCGTGCCCGTTCATGCTCTTTAAGGGGCACCGCTCCGGGTCCTCCAGATGACCGGAGGGGCACAGCCCCTGCTTCCGCCGCTCCTCGCAGGTGCCGCAGGCGTTCTTGACGATGGAGAGCAGGTCGGAACCCACGCCGGTCAGGTGGGCGATGGCGTTCGCTGCCTGCAAGGCGGTGAGCTTCTCGGGGACCACCACCAGGGTGTTTTCCCCAACATGGATGGCGATGTGCTCGCCGGGTTGGAAGTGGCTGTGCTCCACCGCCTCGGCGGGGATGACGATTTCAGTCTGCTGTTTCATGTTGATTTTCCTCCTGAGATTGATTTTTGACTGGCTCATGAATGAGCTGGTATTTGCCCGCGTCCTTGTCCTCCGCCGCCTGGAAGAAGCTGATCTGCCAGCCGTGAAGCCGGGGGTCGTAGTTGGTCATGACCACCTCCTCATACTCGCTGTCCGGCTTCAAGGACATGCTGTTGGGCCGTTTGGTGCGGAAAATGTAAAAATCCCGGTACAATTCGCAGATGAAAGAGCAGTAGTTGTAGGACACCATCACATACCCTTTGCACCGGGTCAATGCGTCGTGGAGGCGGATGTGGTCCGGCTGGGAAAACTCCACCTCGTAGCACTCGGCCCCAAAGTAGGGCGGGTCGCAGTAAAAAAAGGTGTTTTCCCGGTCGTACTGTTCAATCAGCTTTTCAAAGTCTTTGTTTTCCACCACCACATTTTTCAGCCGCCGGGCGCACTCCCAGATGAGGTGAAAAAAACGGCGGATGTCGCAGGGTTTTCCCGCAAAAGCTTTTGTGTTGCCGCTGAAGCTGTACCGCACCAGCTTGAAATAATCCGCCGCCCGGCGCAGGTCGCCTCGGGGGGCCCGCTCCAGCATCAGGCATCGGACCGCTTCCGCCTGGGGCGGCTCCAGGAAAACCTGGGTCAGCTCCAGCTCCTCCTCCAGGTAGTCGTCGGTGAACTCCTGCCGGGAGAAGAACTTGTACAGTACATCGAAATCGTCCCGGGAATTCAGCGGCAGAAAGCCCAGCTCCCGGAGCAGGGCCATGGTGCGCTCCTTCACACAGCAGAACAGGTTGGTGAGGTTGCTGTTGAAATCGTTGTAGATCTCGATGCAGCCCCGGCGCAGGGGCCGGTTCAGGGTGACGGTGCCGCTGCCGCCGAACACATCCACGAACTTGGCGTAGCGGCTGGGGGCCAGCTTGTTGATGAGCCACAGAAGCTTGCCCTTGCCGCCCACCCAGGGGATGAAGCTTCTCAGGGGCTGTCACCCCCCGGCCCGCCGCCATTTCCATCCCCGGCGTCCATGGACCCAAAGGACTCCATGGCCTTGACCAGGCCGTTGACGGACTCCAGCAGGGTGCGCACCATCTTCTCCAGCCAGCGGATGGTGGAAAGGATCTCCCCGGCATTCTGGGCGTAATAGTACCCCAGCGGCCCGCCGGCGATGGGCAGGGCCTTGCACCGCATCCGGTGGACCAGATTGGTGAGCTGGTCCTTACTCAGGTTCAGCTTCTGCTGGAGCTGGGCCCGGGTCTGGCGTTTTCCCCGCCCAACGCAGTTGGCCTTCAGATAGGCCAGTAGCTGTTCTTCCTTCATGATTTCCTCCTTTTTCGGGGCTGTTTTCCCGAAAAAGGGCGCAAAAAAAGAGGGACCGATACCCTTGCCGGGAAAACGGCCCCTCATATGATAGATTTATTGCATCGTCATCCCAGGCTCCTCCTGGGGCTGGGCGGGGGTGCTGAATTGATAGTGGAACTCCTCGCTGCTGCGGCGGACATAGCCCCAGCCGTCCGGGGTGGGCGTGTAGCCCTCCTGCTCCAGCAGGTGGGCCTTATAGCCAACCAGGTCGATGCCGCTGGCCCGGATCAGCTCCTCGGATACTCCTATGTTCAGCAGGAGCGTCATTCCGGAAGCCTCCAGGTCGGCGCGCTGCTCCCAGTCGTAGCAGTTCAAATTTTGGGAGAGGTCCAGCGCCAGCTTTAGGTTCCGGCAGCCCTCCAGCGCCAGCGCGGCGATGTATTTCTCTGTGAATAAGGGAGCCCCCTGGCCTTTTTCCTCCAGCACGAACCCCAGCTGGACGCCATCGTAGATCAGATCCGCCACATTGCCGCTGTACTGCGCCATGAGGTCCCCCGCTTCAGGCAGGACGCATTGGGCATCCACCAGGGTACACTCATCCCAGCGCCGGACCTGCAGCTCCTGGATGGAGGTCATCTCCTCCACCGTGTCCTCGTAGCCGTCCTCAAACGGCCCTGGCAGGCGCATCCACACACCCTCGGGCACAGCGGGGGAGGCCACCTTCAGCTTGACGCTCCAGCCATCGTCGGCGGGCAGGGCCATACCGGGCTGGTAGACCGGCTTGGGCGGCGTTTCCGGGTACCGCACATAGCAGTTTCCGATGAACAGGCCGGGGTGCCGGTCCTCATACTGCCGCCCCACCGCCTCCAGGTCCAGAAAGGGCAGAGCGTCCCGTGGCATTTTGGTGTCGTTGAGCAGATACCGTCTGCCCAGCGCCTCGTAGCTGCCCGCGTCCAGACAAACGGTGTATTCGTCCAGAGACTGGAGCTGGTTGATGGCCTGGACGGCGTTCTCAGGCGGGTGGGCCTGGGCAGCGGCGGCTAGGACGATGCCCTCCCGCACACTCAGTGTGCCCAGCCGAATCCTGATCCAGTTTTGCTCCCGCTCCTCGCCTGAGAGCTGGGCTAAGTAGTCAAAGTCATTCAATTTACATCATCTCCAATCCGTTTTTCTGCGGTTCCATGTCCTGGACAGGGCCGATGGAAGGCTGCACATAGCCGTACCCAGTGAGTTTCCCGCCGCTCTGTTCCATCAGCTCCTGCCCGTAACAGTACAAGTTCACGTTGGGAAGCAGCGCAGCCAGGTCCTCCTCCGGCAGCAGCCCCTTTAAGTGCCCACTGGCCACCTCATCCGGCTCACGCGGCTCCGGGTCCAGGCTGTAGCGGTCCAGCTCGTCCGTCAGCGTCAGCGCCCGAAGGATATCGTCACAGCCGGTGGCCTCCAGCACAGCCTTGTACTTGGTCAGGTCCCCGTCCAGCTCCAGTTCCGTCACGCGGCGGGCCAGCATATCCAGGGTGGAGCGCATGGCGGTCAGGCCGGTGAGGGCGGGAGCAACACAGTCCACACACCGGGCGGGTTCCTCCACCACGGTCTTGCCCAGCGGGGTGGGGAGCCTGGCCCGGCTTCCGTCCGGCAGCTCCGCCAGGATGGCGTAGTCCGGCTTTTTCAGGGTCAGGTCCAGGGTCTTGTACACCTGCTTCAATTCATCGTGCCGCTGGACATAGCCGCCGCTGGTGAACACGCCGCCCTCGTTCTGACGGAACTCCCGCCCGATCCTGGCGAAGTCCAGCAGCTCAAACTGCTGGTCGGTGAGGTTGTCCGCTTCAGGCACGAAACCGTTTTTCGCGTAGAACCGACCCAGCGTCTGATCGTCGGTGACCCCCTCCACCAGATGGCAGCAGTCCGTGCTGTAGGCCATGTCGATCAGCCGGGGCATGGGAACAGGCCGGCTGCCATGCTCAAACTCGATTTTCACCAGCCCTTCCACTACGGCGGTCTGCTGCTCACCCAGCAGGGCCAGCTGTTGGCACAAGGCGTTCAATTCGGTCAGGGAGCCATTTTGGTCCAGATAGGGGTAGAGCTTGTCACAGCTGTAGGTCTGAATGACCTCCCACTGGGGGACTTCTCCCTCCCTCAACCCCAGCTTCTCCATCGCGTCCAGCAGGGCGCAGGGCGCGGCGGGGAGGGTGAGCTCGGCGCAGCCATTTTCGGACGCCAGTTCCACCTCAAACACCTTACGCAAAATCCATTCCCCCTGTCTGGGGCTGGGCGGCGGTCTGCTCCGGCCCGAACCGCTCCTGCTCCGTCCGAAGACTCCAATCGTCCGAATTCCAGAGATGGATGTACAACTCCGCGCCGTCACCAGCATCAAGCTCCTGCTGCTCAAAGCTCTCACCCCAGCCATCGGACATCTGTCCGATGAGGTACTCCTTCAGCGTATCCAGCTCCCCAGAGGTCAGTTCCCCCTGCACATGGCACTCCGCCACGCCCCAGAGCTGGCCCGCCCTCCGTTCCACGCCGAACACCGCCGAGCGCACCTTGTCATCCACGGCGTCATTTTCGTGGTACCAGTACATGACGCCACGCTCCGCCTCCTCGGGCATCCGATTGCGGACCAGCGCCGCCGTGATTTGATCCTCGTACTTCAGCAGCTCACGCCCATCCAGCAGTTCGCTCTCCTCGCCTATGTTCCCGTATTCGTCCGGCTCGAACAGGTCGGCGGTGAGCGGCATATAGAGCTTCAGCGTCTGAGTGGGCGGCGGCAGGACGGTAAAGGAGTCTTGGCCCATCACCAGTCCCAGGCCGCGCCCGTTGTCCCAGACTACGAAAACGGTCCCCGCATCGTCGATGTACTGGAGCGTACCCATAGATCCCGGCTGGATGGGGCTCGGGTCGTCCGAGCCCATCTCCCGGAGCTTGATCCGGCTGCCCACGGGATACTGCTCCCGCAAAAAGTCCAGCCATTCCTTTTGGATGCTCATGATTTTATCACTTCCATTTCCTGAATTTGGCGCCGGAATTTTCCCGGCCAGATATGAAAAGGCCCCGTGTCCTTGATTGAAACGGGGCCGGGCGCTGTTTGCGCCGGAACGTATTCACTTGATATTTTTGGCTTCTCCTGTCCACGGACTTACCTCCCTTCACATTGACAACAAACAATAGCACACCGGACCGTTGAAAGCTATTCATCAGAACCAACAGAAATTGCCGCGTTTTTTCTCCTTCTGGATTTGCCGTAGTCCTCCCAGGTGCAGGAACGGTGGACGGACTTGACGTTGACCCAGCGGGCGAAGGCTCTCTGCTCCTCTGTGGGCTCACCGCCGTCGTAGTCCCGGTAGGGCTGGGCAAACACGTCGAAGCCCAGCTTTTCCAGGGCCAGCACCCGGCTGTGGGCGTCCGCCACATCCTGGACCAGCAGGTAGCACCACAGCCGGGAGGGGGCGACGCCCGCCTCCTTCAGATAAGCCGTGGCCTGCTCGATTACCGGCACCATGGCGCTGGTGTCGCAGGATAGGCGCACAAACCGAATCCACTTCAGCTTCGCCAGCAGGGCGGCGATATTCGGTGTGATGAGCCGGGCATCCAGGCCCTGGTTGAAGTCCACCCACACCTCCTCCCAGCCCATGCGTTCAATCTGCTCCAGGCCGTGACCGCAGGCCAGCACGTTGTTGTCCATCAGCACCAGCTCCCGGCTGTCTGGTCGCTTGACCTGCTCCCAGGTGGCCGCTGGACGGATGGGCCCCTCCTTACGAGGGACCACGCACCACTCACAGGCACGACAGCACCCACGGGTCAGAAAGCCGATGGCCCGCTTGTACTGAGGATAGATGCTGTAATCTGGGAACATTTTTTCCACCGCCGGGGGCAGGGTCCCATAGTCCTTGTAGCCGGTGCCCCCGGTGACGATCTCGTCCGCATCGATTACGGTGTCATGGTCCGGGGTAAAGGTAAACACCTTGGATAAGTATACCCGGTCGTAGTGGGTGAAGCCGTTCCACCACTCCACGGCATCGCCCCGTGCCTTGTGCCAGGCGGATAACTTCATCAGCGCAAAATTTGGGAAATGACGGCTGTCCACGTCAACGAGGCCGATTTTCATTTCAACCTCCGGTCCCGCTCCATAATCCGGGCCATCTCAGTGCGGAGGCATTCCTTTCCGCCATCATGCCAGCAGCGGAAGCCGTGGCCGGGGTAGGGGCACCCCCGGCAGCGGTCCAAGGGGCCGCAGACCGGCTCGGGTGGGAGCCGCTGAACGGTGGGGAGCCGGTAGTCTGCGTAGACCATGTCCCGCCTGTTGTGTTTGTAATGCACCTGCATCAGAACTCCATGTTAGGACCGGCGCGGCCTTGCTCCCGCGCCGCATCCAGCTCCCGCTGATTGGACTGCCCCACCAACTCGTCCAGATCATCCACGCCGCTCTCGATCTGCTCCGCCACTTGCTCCAGGACTTTGCGCCGCTGGTCTGTGATGGGATACTCGCTGTCCAGCGTTTCGTGGACACAGCGGTAAACTTCGGCCAGCTGTTCATTGCTGAATTGACGGCTTTCCTGCACCAACCCCGCCCGGCAGGCAAAGTCCAGCTTGGCGGCCTCATATTTGTCGCCGCCGTCATAATAGTTCCCCTGAGTCACGGCGGTGCGGTCCGGGGTGCGCTGCCAGGTGACGAACTTGTACCCCCAGCTGCCCCCCAGCTCCTGTCCTGCCAGCACCACGCCGTTAAAATCCGCCAGCAGCCGGAATCCTTCGTGAAGTCCGTCCGCATGGAAGGGCGGCGCGGCGGTCATGGCCTCGGTGTACTCATAGACCTGGGCGCTGATTCCCGCCACCGTGTCGTAGACGCGGTTCACGGCGGGGTCGTTTGCCGCCTCAGCGTTGAGAATGAGCCCGCCCCAGGACTGGACCCACATGGCTTCCTGCTCCCCGACCACCACGGGGAGGCAGGCTTTTTCCACAGGCGAGGTGGCGATGCCCTCTCGCTCCAAGCGGCGGGCCAATTCAGGAAAAAATTTGTCGTTCATTTTGATGTACTCCTCCAATTCTTTTTAGATCTACAGGCTCATCCCCATGGTCATGCCCCGCTCCGGTTCAGGCTGTGCCGGCTCCTGCCGGGGCCAGGGTGCGCTGAGACGGCGGACGGAACCGAAGCTGCTTTCCCGCACCCCGTCCGTCTCCATCTCAGACCGGCCCAGGGCGTCAAAATCGGTGAAGCCGTCCAGTATTTCCAGGATCTCATCCCCCGCCCCCGCATACCGCAGGGCTTCTCTGCCATATTCAGCCTCATTGCTGGTCACCAGCTCATAATCGTCACGATCCATTGCAATGCAGCCCGCGTCATAGAAGGAGCGGGGTTCCTCCACCTCCAGCGCCGCGCCGAACGCCCTCAGCTCCTGCTGCGTCATCTGCCGGACGCATTCCGCCAGGGTATTGGCGTCCTTCAGCGTGATGCTGTCCATGGGGAGCAGATGCGACCAGGCGTAATCGATCTTCACGTCCCCAATGACAGCGCTGTCCAGGCTGTCCAGCCGCAGCGCCCTTTTTGCGGCCTCCATCTGATCGTCGGAGGCGGGCAGGTCGAGATGGACGGCGCCGGCGGCGGAAACCAGCGTGAGGGCGAAGGAGGGGCGATCCTCTGCCTTCTGCGTTTGAACTTCTTCCCACCGCTTTACATAACCATAGGGCGTAAACGCGCCGCCGTGGCTGTCGCCGTATTCCAGCCCGATCCCCTCGTAGTTCAGGTAGGGCCGCACTTCTTCGGGAAAGTCGACCCTCGCCAGCCCATGCTCCACCAGCCAGCCGCCCAGCTGCTTATAAGAAGTGACGCCCTCCACAAATTGGTACTGGCCCAGACTGGAAGCAATGCTGAGAACATCATCCAGGCCGTCAATGCCCTCGGTGTCCAGAGCCCCCCAGAGGATGTGCTGTTCCTGTGCGCTCATGCCGTCGACCTTCTCTGAGAGCTGGTTGAGTTTTTCCAGTTCGGGACCGCTGGTCAGGTCGACGTTCTGAATGTACTGGCGCAGGTATGAAAGCGGTTCGTTTACATCGCGGATCGAGATTGGAGCATTCTGCTCAGACCCGTTCCGCAGTGTGTTCAGCTTCTGCTGTACATCGGCGGGGGAGGCAGGGAGCTGGAGTCCGATGCTGTATCCGCCGCAGTGTAATTGAAGGAGCATTATGTCATCCCTCCCATCGTCATGGCCTGTCCCAGCGTCTGCTCCCCCAGCGTCTGCCGCCCCTTTTTCGTCAGGCCCATTTTATTGATATTAATTTGCAATTCTTTCACCTCTTTATTTGTTTTCAGCACATTTTCGGTTCCTGGGTGGGCGGGATATGCCGCCCCAGGATCTCTTTGATTTCTGGTCGAGTGCCCTTGTACGCGACATAACCCCGGTCACCAAACTCGCCACCCTCCTCGTTGATCTGACGCTGGCCCAGACGCTGGAGGTCCAGGAATTCTGACAGCTCGGGGCTGACTTCCATCCTGTCCGCGATGATCTGACCGTACTCCTCGGCAGTGCTGATGCCATTGATCACGTTGAAGTCCCGGAGACCTTCCGCCAGGTATGTTGCCTCCTCCGGGGTCTGCGGCCAAGCGTGGTCGAAGACGGTATGGAACTTCTCCAGATCGTCGCCCTTGAAGCCCTGGTAACAGCGGGCCAGATGGTTGAGGGCATCCAGGTGCTCATTCAGTTTGAACTCCTCCTCAAACACCTTGCGGACCGCGTCGCAGATATTGTCGGTGTCCAGCACCGCCGTGCATTGAGAAGCGTCTTTCGCATTCAGCCGTTGGAGCGCTCTGGTAATCTTGATATCCGGGCAGGGAAGGTAGAGCGTTTCTCTCCCATCCTGTCCGGGCCGGGAGAGCGCCACCGATGCCACACAGTCCTCATAAAAGTATTCCGGGAAATGCCCGCCGTCATAGACCTGCTCCAGCTTCATGCCGTTGTCGTACACGACACCATAGGGCGTGACGATCCCGGCACCGCTTTGGATCAGGTCCAGGGCGGCCGCCTGACCATCTACCCGATTGAATTCCGATGTGGGCATCATGCCGCCATTGATCGTCAGGGCATGGTCTTTGCCCGCCCGCTCCAAATCAGAGAAATCGCTGATCACCGTGGCCTGCTGGCATGAGAAGGTGAGGTTGATAAAATCCTTGATATCGGACAGGCGCAGTCTGGAGGCCATGGCCTGGAATTTTTCAGCCTCTCCCTCGGAGAAGCTGTCTAACCGCCTGGCCAAGTAGTCTAGTTCATCCACGTTGGCGCTTTGAGTTACCAGCCGGTTGAGGACGGGATACGGGCTGTCCAGCCCATCTACCCGGCAGTCCTGGGCGGTGGGGGAGCCGATACCTAGATCCTCCAGCAGACCGATGGCGTGGTCGTACTCGCTGTCCGGGATGGGGAGGGGAACGGTGACCTGCCCGAACTCCGGGCGGGTCTTGTTGCTGAGGATCGCTTTGCAATTCATGATCTGTACTCTCCTTTGAACGCGCTGGAAAAAGGGCGCTAAATTTGCGAACACAAAAAAAGCCGCTTCTCTGATCCGGTTAGGATTAGAGAAACGGCACAGACGTGCTGTATGATCTTTTTGCCTTATGAACCTTTTTTGAGGGGCGTTGACACTTTTACCTCTTTCATACCCTGGTTTCATCTGTTTTTGCGGAGGACTCCTTTTAGTCGGGCCTGGTCATCTCCAGCGTATCGCCGTCATCCTGGTCCATGCACTCGGCCATCATCCTGACTCCCAGCCGAAAGCCCAGAACAAAGCTTTCGCATCCTGTGATACTGTCGATATCCTGCTGTGCGCTGACCATGTCCTTGAGGATTGCTTGTTCACCTTCGTTGAGCTGTTCCATGAGCTGCTCCATGAGCTGCTGTTCGCACCGGGAAACGCTGCTTACGGCCTGCCGCAGCTCTGAACTGGGAGTCACCCGCCTTTCTGATGGTCTGAGGTTTCCAAAGTAGAATTCTTCTAAAATTTTTCGCATGGCTCCTGCCACCTCCTTTGCAGTAAGACACCATACCACACCCTAGGGCGGATAGCTATGGGCCCCATAGAGAGTTATCAATTTGTTATCATTTGGAGTTCCTACGCCCTATCTGTGGAACTGCCCCAAAATGAAAAAAGCGCCGTTTCTTTCGTCCATTGAGGACGGGATGAAACGGCGCTTACGTGAGAGTTTTAAATTGTCTTGACGAAATTTTTTCGGGGTAATAAAAATAGGGACCTGTGTAGTCACACAAGTCCCTATTCCTGGTGGAGATAAGCGGGATCGAACCGCTGACCTCTTGAATGCCATTCAAGCGCTC